>NZ_JBSFLI010000016.1:84305-178855 GCF_053598955.1 Streptomyces sp. NPDC001056
CGGCCGCACCCGTCGTACCCGAACAGCGGTCCGGCGCGCCCGTGCCCGCTGTTCCGGAGCAGCGGTCCGACACGCCCGCGCCCCCGGCCGCCGCGCCCACGGTCCCCGCGCCGGCGCCCAGCGGCGACACGCCGGCCCCGCCGTCGGACGCGGCCGAACACGCCGACGCCGCGGACGACACGGAGGCCGGACAGCCCGAGGAGACCGCCCCTCTCCCGCCCCACGACGACCACCCCCTCGCCTCCTACGTCCTGCGCGTCAACGGCACCGACCGGCCCGTCACCGACGCCTGGATCGGGGAGTCGCTGCTGTACGTGCTGCGGGAGCGGCTCGGGCTCGCGGGGGCCAAGGACGGCTGCTCGCAGGGCGAGTGCGGGGCCTGCAACGTGCAGGTCGACGGACGGCTCGTGGCCTCCTGCCTGGTCCCGGCGGTCACCGCGGCCGGTACCGAGGTGCGCACGGTGGAGGGGCTGGCCCAGGACGGGCAGCCCTCGGACGTGCAGCGGGCGCTGGCCCGTTGCGGCGCCGTGCAGTGCGGCTTCTGCGTGCCCGGCATGGCGATGACCGTGCACGACCTGCTGGAGGGCAACCCGGCGCCGACCGAGCTGGAGACCCGGCAGGCCCTGTGCGGCAACCTGTGCCGCTGCTCCGGCTACCGGGGCGTCGTACAGGCCGTCCAGGAGGTCGTCGCCGAACGCGAGGCCGCGCACGCCACCGAGGCGGACGCGGACGCCGAGGACGCGCACGTGCCGCACCAGGCGGGCCACGGCGGCGTCGGCCCGTCGCTGTTCGAGGCGCCGGGCGCGTTCGACACGCCGCCACCCACCCCTGACGGCTACGGCGACACGCCCGGCCCGTACGACCAGCACTACGGCCAGGACGGAGGCCAGGCGTGAGCAACGAAGCCGCCACCGCGACCACCGCCACGGAGTCCGCTCCCGAGCCCGAGGCGGCACCGCACGGCCTCGGCGTCTCGCTGCCGCACGCGGACGCCCGCGCCAAGACCGAGGGCACCTTCCCGTACGCCGCCGACCTGTGGGCCGAGGGCCTGCTCTGGGCGGCCGTCCTGCGCTCCCCGCACGCGCACGCGCGGATCGTGTCCGTCGACACCTCGCACGCCCGCGAGATGCCCGGGGTGCGCGCCGTCATCACCCACGAGGACGTGCCCGGCACCCCCCGCCACGGCCGGGGCACCCCCGACCGGCCGGTGTTCGCCGCCGAGGTCGTACGGCACCACGGCGAGCCCATCGCCGCCGTCGCCGCCGACCACCCGGACACCGCGCGGATGGCCGCGGCCGCGATCATCGTCGAGTACGAGATCCTCGACCCGGTCACCGATCCCGAGCAGGCGTTCGAGGCCGAACCCCTGCACCCGGACGGCAACCTGATCCGGCACATCCCGCTGCGCCACGGCGACGCGGAGGCGGTCGGCGAGGTCGTGGTCGAGGGGCTGTACCGCATCGGCCGCCAGGACCCGGCCCCGATCGGCGCCGAGGCCGGTCTCGCGGTGCCGCGTCCCGACGGCGGCGTGGAGCTGTACCTGGCCTCCACCGACCCGCACCACGACCGCGACACCGCCGCCGCGTGCTTCGGGCTGTCCCCGGATCGGGTGAAGATCGTGGTCACCGGGGTGCCCGGCGCCACCGCCGACCGCGAGGACCAGAGTTTCCAACTCCCGCTCGGCCTCCTGGCGTTGCGCACCGGCCTCCCGGTGAAGCTCACCGCGAGCCGCGAGGAGTCCTTCCTCGGCCACCCCCACCGCCACCCCACCCTGCTGCGCTACCGCCATCACGCCGACGCCGAGGGCAGGTTGGTGAAGGTGGAGGCGCAGATCCTGCTGGACGCGGGCGCGTACGCCGACACCTCCGCGCAGGCGCTGGCGGCCGCCGTCTCCTTCGCGTGCGGGCCGTACGTCGTCCCGAACGCGTTCATCGAGGGCTGGGCCGTACGCACCAACAACCCGCCCTCCGGCCATGTGCGCGGCGAGGGCGCGATGCAGGTGTGCGCCGCGTACGAGGCCCAGATGGACAAACTCGCCCGGAAGCTGGACGTGGACCCGGCCGAACTGCGGCTGCGCAACGTCCTGTCGACGGGTGACGTGCTTCCCATCGGCCAGACCGTGACCTGCCCGGCCCCGGTCGCCGAACTCCTCCAGGCGGTAAGGGACTTCCCGCTCCCGCCGCTGCCCAAGGACACCCCCGAGGACGACTGGCTGCTGCCCGGCGGACCGGAGGGCGCGGGGGAGCCGGGCGCGGTGCGCCGGGGCGTCGGCTACGGCCTCGGCATGGTGCACATGCTCGGCGCGGAGGGCGCCGACGAGGTGTCCACGGCGACGGTCAAGGTCCACGACGGCGTCGCGACCGTGCTGTGCGCGGCGGTGGAGACCGGCCAGGGATTCACCACGCTGGCCCGGCAGATCGTGCAGGAGACCCTCGGCGTGGAGGAGGTGCGCGTCGCCCCGGTCGACACCGACCAGCCGCCGTCCGGCGCGGGCTGCCGGGGCCGGCACACCTGGGTGTCGGGCGGCGCGGTGGAGCGGGCGGCGAAGATGGTCCGCACCCAGCTCCTCCAGCCGCTGGCCCACACGTTCGGCATGTCGACCGAGCTGCTCCAGATCAACGACGGCAAGATCACGTCGTACGACGGCGTGCTGTCGACCACCGTCACCGAGGCGCTGGACGGCAAGGAGCTGTGGGCCACCGCGCAGTGCCGCCCGCACCCCACCGAGCCGCTGGACGCGGCCGGGCAGGGCGACGCGTTCGTGGGCCTCGCGTTCTGCGCGATCCGCGCGGTGGTGGACGTGGACATCGAGCTGGGCTCGGTCCGGGTGGTGGAGCTGGCCGTCGCCCAGGACGTGGGCCGGGTGCTCAACCCCGCCCAGCTGGCGGCACGGATCGAGGCGGGCGTCACCCAGGGCGTGGGCATCGCGCTCACCGAGAACCTGCGCACCCCGCGCGGGCTGATCCGCCACCCCGACCTGACCGGCTACGCCCTGCCGACCGCGCTGGACGCGCCGGACATCCGGATCGTCAAGCTGGTGGAGGAGCGGGACGTGGTCGCGCCCTTCGGCGCCAAGTCGGTCAGCGCGGTCCCGGTGGTGACGTCCCCGGCGGCCATCGCCTCCGCCGTCCGCGCGGCCACCGGCCGTCCGGTCAACCGGCTCCCGATCCGCCCCCAGGCGGCCGTGGTCACCGCCCAGTGACCACCGGCGGGCAACGCGTCCGCCGCGCCTGACGTCCTTTCGGGCGAGGGGCGTTGTCAGTGGGGCGGCGTAGTGTGCTCAGCGGTGGGGGAGCCGCGCACGGGCGCCCGTACTTTGTCACGCACGGGCACGTCCGCGGGGGAGCGATGGGTACGACGACGGATGCCGGGACAGCGGCGATCACGCTGACCGAGGCCGAGCTGGACCGCCATGTCACGCATGCCGCGACGCGCGGCCTGCTCGCGGGCCCGGGGCTGCCCGCCGTCACCGATGTGCTGACGTTCTCCCCGCTGCGCGCGCACGGCCTGCGCACCCTCGCGGACGCGGCGGACGGCCCCCTCCGCCTGGCCGAGGAGCTGCGGGACCGCCTGGTGATAGGCGAGCTGCTCAACCCGGTCGGCATGGAGCGGGAGTCGATCCTGCTCGACGGCGACACGGGCGAGGTCACGACGGCGTACCTGCGCGCCCCGTCCGAGTGGCGCCCCTTCGCGCCCTCCCTGGCCACGCTGCTGCGCTTCGCCGCGGTCACCGAGGAACTGGCGGGCCTGCGCGGCCGGTTCGCCTCCCTGGCCGGTCAGTACGGCCCGGACACGGTCGCCGAGGCGTCCCGCCGCCTGCTCGCGCTGTTCGAGGAGGGCACGGACGGCCGGGTGCCGCCGTACTGGAAGGCGGCGGCGCTGATCCGCCCGCTCGCGCTGGTCGCGGGGCCGGGCACGGCGTCCGGACTCACCCTGGACATCCCCGCGCGCGTCCTCGACCAGGAGTTCGGGCACGGCCGGGTGGCGCGCTTCGAGGACGTCGACTTCCCGGCGGCGCTCACCCACGAACCGACCCGCCGCTTCCTGCGCGAGACCGGGCTGCCCGAGGAGGCGGTCCTCTTCTTCACCGATCCGGACGTCCCGCTGCCGACCCTGCGCGAACACTTCACCCAGGACCACGGCGAGTACCCCCTCGCCGAACTCCCGGCCCACTGCGACCACTTGATCCGTCTGGGCTACCTGGTCGAGGACAACAGCCTGGTGGTCGACGGCCGCACCGGCGCGGTCCTCACCTTCTCCGAACCCGAAGGCGCCCTCTGCCCCCTCAACACCGACGTCTCCACCCTCGCCTTCACCCTCTGGCTCCTCCACCACGAACGCACCATCGACCACCACCTCTCCCACGAGCTGACCACGGACGCCTACGACCAGCTGGCCGCCGCCATGCTCCACACCCTGACCACGATCGACCCCACGTCCACCCTGCCGGGCGCCACCTGGCACTACTGGACGGAGTCCTTCCGGGACGAGGCGGGCGGGGTGCTCTGAGAACCCCCGCCGGACATGACGCCGTGGCGGGATCCGAACCCGCGCGACTCCCCGCGGGCGGAGCCCGCTGCCGGATGCCGCGCGGGCGGGCCCTTCGGCCGCTCGGGTGCGTCCGGTCGCTTTCTGGAGGCCGTGGCGGGATTCGAACCCACGTAACTCGCTTTGCAGGCGAGCCCCTCAACCACTCGGGCACACGGCCGTGTCGATGAGAAGACCGTAGGACGGAGCGGAAGGGGGACTCAAGGAAACCGGCGCAGCCGCAATGTGACTGCCATACGGCGTTCATCGGAGGGGGGCGGCGTAGGTCCAAGGTCGCAGGGGGAGGGAGGCTTCGGACAGGGGTCATCCGGGGTTGTGGGCCTTACTCTGGCGGACATGAGTGTGCTGGGGTCCCGTGTCGAGGACGTGGTGGAGGGTGCCGTCGAGCAGGACGGCGGGGTGCTGGGGCGGTCGTTCCGGGCGCTGAGTGTCGGCATCGTGTCCGTCGTGTTCCTGATCGCCTTCGAGGCGACCGCCGTCGGCACCGCGATGCCCGTCGCGGCGCGTGAGCTGGACGGCATCGCGCAGTACGCCTTCGCGTTCTCCGGGTTCTTCACCACCAGCCTCTTCGGCATGGTCCTCGCCGGCCAGTGGGCCGACCGGCGCGGCCCGCTCGCCGCGCTGACCACCGGCATCGGCGCCTTCGCCGCGGGCCTGGTGATAGCCGGGACCGCGGGGACGATGTGGGTGTTCATCCTCGGCCGGGCCGTGCAGGGACTCGGCGGCGGGCTGGTCATCGTCGCGCTGTACGTGGTCGTCGGCCGCGCCTACCCCGAGCGCCTGCGCCCCGCGATCATGGCGGCGTTCGCGGCCGGCTGGGTCGTACCCTCCGTCGTCGGCCCCCTCGCCTCCGGCGCCGTCACCGAACAGCTCGGCTGGCGCTGGGTGTTTCTCGGCATCCCGATTCTCGTCGTGTTCCCGCTGGCCCTCGCCCTGCCCCAGATACGCCGCCGGGCGTCCGGACCGGTCGACGCGGACGCCGCCGCCGCGCCCCTCGACCGCCGGCGCGTCCGGCTCGCCCTCGGCATCGCGCTCGGCGCGGGTCTCGTCCAGTACGCCGCGCAGGACCCGCGTCCCCTCTCCCTGATCCCCGGCGCGGCCGGCGCCGCCCTGCTCGTGCCCGCCGTCCTCGGCCTGCTGCCCCGCGGCACCTACCGCGCCGCCCGCGGCCTGCCCTCCGTCGTGCTGCTGCGCGGCGTGTGCGCCGGTTCCTTCGTGGCCGCGGAGTCCTTCGTGCCGCTGATGCTGGTCACCCAGCGCGGCCTGTCGCCGACGCTCGCCGGCCTCTCGCTCGCCGCGGGCGGGGGCACCTGGGCGCTGGGCTCCTGGCTGCAGTCCCGCCCGCGCCTCGCGCCGTACCGGGAACGGCTGATGACCGCCGGCATGGTCCTGGTCGTCGTCGCGCTGCTGACCGCGCCGAGCGTGCTGCTGCGCTCCGTGCCGGCCTGGATCGTCGCCGTCGTCTGGGCCTTCGGCTGCCTCGGCATGGGCCTGGTGATCTCGTCCACCAGCGTCCTGCTGCTGCGTCTGTCCGCCCCGGAGGAGGCCGGCGCCAACTCCGCCGCGCTCCAGATCTCCGACGCCCTCTCCAACGCCCTCCTCCTCGCCGCCGCGGGCGCCGCCTTCGCGGCCCTCGGCGGGGGCACCTCCGCGACCTCGACGGCCACCTCCGCCCACCCCGCCGCCTTCGCCGTGGTGTTCCTGTCGATGGCGGTGGTGGCGCTGGCGGGCGTGTGGGTGACGAGGCGCTGCGGGAGCGGCGAGCGGGTGAAGAGGGCGGCGGCGGAGGGCTCGTAAGCCCGTGGCCGGCGGTGGGGGAGGCCGCACGCCGGTATCCAACGGGGTCGATCCCGCCGGAGTCGACCAGGACGCGGCGTTCGCGCTGGTCATCGATGTGGCGGCCGGGACGCGGAGCGACGTGGGCCCGATCGCGGGGCGGCCGCGGCGGTTGTGACGTGAATCCCACCCTGAGGTGACGCGGGGGCGTTCGGGGCTGGAGGGGAGGGCGGCGCCGGTAGGGTGGCCCGGTTGTCATACGTAGCCGACTGAACCTGACCACGGAGACCGTGACTACCACCGCCCGCCCGTCACCCACCGCCCTCAAGGGAGGGTCCTCCGGGCCCGCCCCCATCTCCTCCTCCGCGCACTCCCACCATCTGTCCCCCGCCTTCCCCGGCCGCGCGCCGTGGGGTACCGCCAGCAAGCTGCGTGCCTGGCAGCAGGGGGCGATGGAGAAGTACATCCAGGAACAGCCGCGTGACTTCCTCGCCGTCGCCACACCCGGCGCCGGCAAGACCACCTTCGCGCTGACGCTGGCCTCGTGGCTGCTCCACCACCACGTGGTGCAGCAGGTGACCGTGGTCGCGCCCACCGAGCACCTGAAGAAGCAGTGGGCCGAGGCGGCGGCGCGGGTCGGGATCAAGCTCGACCCCGGGTACAGCGCCGGGCCGCTCGGCCGCGAGTACGACGGCGTCGCGGTCACGTACGCCGGTGTCGGTGTGCGGCCCATGCTGCACCGCAACCGCGCCGAGCAGCGCAAGACCCTGGTGATCCTGGACGAGATCCACCACGCCGGCGACTCCAAGTCCTGGGGCGAGGCGTGCCTGGAGGCGTTCGAACCGGCGACCCGGCGGCTCGCGCTGACCGGTACGCCGTTCCGGTCCGACACCAACCCCATCCCGTTCGTGACGTACGAGGAGGACAACGCGGGCATCCGCCGCTCCTCCGCCGACTACACCTACGGGTACGGCTCCGCGCTCTCCGACGGCGTCGTGCGGCCGGTCATATTCCTCTCGTACAGCGGCCAGATGCGCTGGCGCACCAAGGCCGGCGACGAGATCGCCGCGCGGCTCGGCGAGCCGATGACCAAGGACGCGGTCAGCCAGGCCTGGCGTACCGCGCTCGATCCGCGCGGCGACTGGATGCCCAGCGTGCTGCGTGCCGCCGACCAGCGGCTCACCGAGGTCCGGAAGGCGATCCCGGACGCCGGTGCCCTGGTCATCGCCTCCGACCAGGACTCCGCCCGCGCCTACGCCAAGCTGATCCGCGAGATCACCGGTACGAAGGCCACGCTCGTCCTGTCCGACGACGCCGGCGCCTCCCAGCGCATCGACGACTTCAGCGCGAGCGACGACCGCTGGATGGTCGCGGTGCGCATGGTGTCCGAGGGCGTCGACGTGCCCCGCCTCGCGGTCGGCGTGTACGCCACCACGATCTCCACGCCGCTGTTCTTCGCGCAGGCCGTCGGCCGTTTCGTGCGGTCCCGGCGGCGCGGCGAGACGGCCTCCGTCTTCCTGCCGACGGTTCCCGACCTGCTGACCTTCGCCAACGAGATGGAGAAGGAGCGGGACCACGCCCTCGACAAGCCGAAGAAGGAGGGCGAGGAGGACCCGTACGCCGAATCCGAGAAGGAGATGGAGGAGGCGAACAAGGAGCAGGACGAGGACACCGGCGAGCAGGAGCAGTTCTCCTTCGAGGCGCTGGAGTCCGAGGCCGTCTTCGACCGGGTGCTCTACGACGGCGCCGAGTTCGGCATGCAGGCGCACCCGGGCAGCGAGGAGGAACAGGACTACCTCGGCATCCCGGGACTGCTGGAGCCCGAGCAGGTGCAGATGCTGCTGCAGAAGCGGCAGGCCCGGCAGATCGCGCACAGCAGGAAGAAGCCGGACGCCGAGGCCGACCTGCTCGAACTGCCCGCCGAGCGGCGGCCCGTCGTCTCCCACAAGGAGATGATGGAGTTGCGCAAGCGGCTCAACACGCTCGTCAGCGCGTACGTGCACCAGAGCGGCAAGCCGCACGGGGTGATCCACACCGAGCTGCGGCGGGTGTGCGGCGGCCCGCCGAGCGCGGAGGCGACGGCGGGACAGCTGAAGCAGCGGATCGCCAAGGTGCAGGAGTGGGCCACGCGGATGCGGTGACGCGCGCGGCCGGGGCGGCCGGGGCGGCCGGGGCGGACGGAGCGGATGGAGCGGACGGAGCGGACGGGAGTGCCGACGGGTACGCACGGGTGCTGAGGGCCGGAGTTACGCTGCCGTACGTATCCGGACCAATACCGTCAGTTCGCCTCCGTCTCTGCCCGGATTCTGGACGAAGGCTTTCGCTCAGCGAACCCCCTTCGCTACTGTCCCGCTACGCAACGCCCCGTGGCAGCGCCGCCGCGGAGCGCAGCCGTGAAAGCGACAGGGTCCGGAGCCGCCGGGCCGTCCTGCCGATCGGCGGCCTCTGGAGCGCGTCGCCGACGGGACTCGGTGACGCATTGTCCGCTCGGGGGCTCGCCGACCTACCCGCCGAAGGAGTGGGGGTCGTGACCGCGGAGACCTCTCAGACGCTCGACCGGGGACTGCGTGTCCTCAAGCTGCTCGCCGACACCGACCACGGGCTCACCGTCACCGAGCTGTCCAACAAACTGGGCGTGAACCGGACCGTCGTGTACCGGCTGCTCGCCACGCTGGAGCAGCACGCTCTGGTACGACGGGACCTGGGCGGCCGGGCCCGGGTCGGGCTGGGGGTGCTGCGGCTCGGGCGCCAGGTGCATCCGCTGGTCCGCGAGGCCGCGTTGCCCGCGCTGCGGTCGCTGGCGGAGGAGATAGGGGCCACGGCGCATCTCACGCTGGTCGACGGCACGGAGGCGCTGGCGGTGGCGGTGGTCGAGCCGACGTGGACGGACTACCACGTGGCGTACCGCGCGGGCTTCCGCCACCCCCTGGACCGGGGTGCTGCGGGCCGGGCGATCCTCGCCGCGCGGCGATACCCCTCGGCGGAGCCGGCGTACACCCTGACCCAGGGCGAACTGGAGACCGGCGCGTGCGGCGCGGCGGCCCCGCTGGTGGGCGTGACCGGGGTGGAAGGCAGCGTGGGCGTGGTGATGCTCGCGGACTCCGTCCCGGAGAGGGTGGGCCCCCGGGTGGTGGAGGCGGCACGGGAGGTGGCGGAGGCGCTGCGCTGACGGCCCCTCCTCGGCGTCCTGCCCCGCCCCGCGACCGACCGGGCGGGCCCCGCTCACGGCGTCGACCGGGCGCCTCCCCCTGGCGGGGGTACCCCGGCGCCTCCCTCTTCGTCGCCCCAGCGGTACGTCTGCTCGCGGCTGCGGTGGCGTCGCAGCGCCGCGTGGAGGGCGCGGGGAACTCCGCGACCGGCACGCGTGCGGCCGCGGACGAAGACGACGCGCATCCGCTGCGCTCGCGGACGGCTTCTCCTCGGCGTCCTGCGCCGCGACCGACCGGGGCCGGTCCTCGCTCGACGAAGACGACGCTCGGCCCTCGGGCCGCAGCCGACCGTGCTCGGCCCTCGCGGCGCGGCAGGCGCGCACCGCGCTCGGGCCTCCCCGGCGCGGCAGACCCACCCCGTGCCTCGGCCCGCGCCGCGCCGCACATCCCCGTCACGTAAATTGAACCCGTGCTCTCACGTCTCACCCGCCCCCAGGCCCTCGCCCTGTGCGCGCTTCCCGTCGTCGCGCTGCTCGCCGCCGCGGCGTTCGCGCCGTTGCCGTTCTCCGTGGCGCAGCCGGGGATGACGGCGAACGTGCTGGGGGCGAACCGGGGTGCGCAGGTGATCACGGTCAAGGGGGCCGACACCCGCAGGACGAGCGGGCAGCTGAGGATGGTCACCATCGAGGCGACCGGCCCCGAGACCCGCCTCTCCCTGCCGCACATCGTCGACAACTGGTTCCGCACCGACCGGGCCGTGATGCCCCGCGACGCGGTCTACCCGAGCGGCGACACGCTCAAGGAGATCGAGCAGCACAACACGGCGCAGATGCGGCAGTCCCAGGACGCGGCGACCAGCGCGGCGCTGAAGTACCTCGACCTGAGCCCCGACAAGGTCAGGGTCACGCTGAAGCTCGCCGACGTGGGCGGCCCGAGCGCGGGTCTGCTGTTCACCCTGGGGATCATCGACAAGCTGCGCGGCGACGGCCACGGCGGCGACCTCACCGGCGGCCGCACCATCGCCGGTACGGGCACCATCGACGCCGCCGGGAACGTCGGCGCGGTCGGCGGCGTGGGCCTGAAGACGCAGGCCGCCCGCCGGGACGGCGCCACCGTCTTCCTGGTCCCGAAGGCCGAGTGCGCCGATGCCCGCGGCCGGCTGCCCAAGGGCCTGCGCCTGGTCCCGGTCACCACCCTGAAGAGCGCGGTCGACTCCCTGCGCGCCCTGGAGAGCGGGAACGGCTCGGTACCGAGCTGCTAGTGCGCGAGCGCCGCGGCCGGGTGGGGCGCGGACACGAGCCGCAGCCCCAGTTCGACCAGGGTCCAGCCGACGCGGGTCCGCAGGTCCGCCGCCGGTCTCACCCCGGCGGCGAGGCGGTCGTCAGCGGCCTCGGCGTGGAGTGCCGCACGGTGTTGCCGGGCGAGTTGGGCGGTGAAGTGCATGGCATGGCCTCTCGGATCGGATCGGCTCGGATCGAGTCGGATCGGCTCGGTTCGGTTCACGTCGGTTCGGCGGCGGCGGGTCAGTGCGTATCGATCGGGAACAGGTGCGTGTGGACGCGTACCTGCCGCGCCTCCGGGGCGTCCGCGTCGGTCACCCGGTTCCGGTAACCGTCGATCAACTCGTGCATCTGCTCGATGAGTTCGAGCGCGATCTCCGGCGTGAGCCGCAGCGTCATGTCGCTCATGTCGGTGGCCCGGGACCACGCCGTCGACAACCGGTCCCGGGAGCCGATCCAGGTGGCCAGCTCACGGGCGTGCCGGGCCGCGCCCTCCTGGAGGAAGACCTCCGTCAGGCCCCGCACCTCGGGACTCGCGTCCTCGAAGTCCGCGCTGTCGTACGCCAGCCCCTGGGCCACGGCCTGCCACCACCGCTCCCGGCCCTTGCCGCGCCCCGGGGCGTCCTCGACGAAGCCGTGGTCCGCGAGCTGGCGCAGGTGGTAGCTGGTTGCGCCGCTGGACTCGCCGAGCCGCTCGGCCAGTTGGGACGCGGTGGCGGGTCCGTGGAGCCGCAGGGCGTCCAGCAGCTGCATCCGCAGGGGGTGGGCGAGCCCGCGCAGTGAGCGGGCGTCCAGCCGACGCGGCGCCGGTGTCTCGTGCTCCGTCATGCGGACAAAGGTAACCTTGCAAAGGTCTCTTTGCAACACCTCTTTTGCATCGACTTCTTTGCATGGATTCGTCGCGCCGACCCCCGGGCCGCGCGGGCGCGTCGGCCCCGGCCTCCTACTCCGCCGCCGCCTGCTCCACCAACGGGATGATCCGCAGCGGCACCGGGTTCTCCATCACGATCGCCGTGGACGCCCGCACGATGCCCTCGAAGCCGACGACCCGGTCGATCACCCGTTGCAGGTCGGCGTTCGAGCGCGCCACGAGGCGGCACAGCATGTCCCCGCTGCCGGTCGTGGTCAGCAGTTCCAGGACCTCCGGCACCGTCGCCAGGTACGCCCGTACGTCCGCCCCCTGCCCCTGCCGGATCTGGAGCGTGGCGAACGCGGTGACCGGATAGCCGAGTGCCGCCGGGTCCACCTGGGGGCCGAACCCGCGGATCACGCCGTTCGCCTGGAGCCGGTCGAGCCGGGCCTGCACCGTGCCCCGCGCGACCCCGAGCCGCCGGGACATCTCCAGCACGCCGACGCGCGGCTCCCGTGCCAGCAGCACGATGATCCGCCCGTCCAGATGATCGATCGCCACTGCCCCTCCTGAGGTGGTCATGATGTACAGAAAGCCCGAGGTCTGGCCCGTTTCGCCTAACAAGTTGCCCAGTGAATACGGAAACTATTGCGCACCTTGCAGAGCCCGGTCACCCTTCCGCTATGACGCAGACCACACAGCACACTCCCGACACGACCGCCCGGCAGGCCGACCCCTTCCCGGTCAAGGGAATGGACGCGGTCGTCTTCGCCGTGGGCAACGCCAAGCAGGCGGCGCACTACTACTCCTCCGCCTTCGGCATGAAGCTGGTCGCCTACTCCGGACCGGAGAACGGCAGCCGTGAGACCGCCAGTTACGTCCTGGAGAACGGCTCGGCCCGGTTCGTCTTCACCTCGGTGATCAAGCAGTCCAGCGACTGGGGCCGCTTCCTCGACCGGCACGTCGCCGAGCACGGCGACGGCGTCATCGACCTGGCGATCGAGGTCCCGGACGCCCGCGCCGCGTACGAGTACGCCATCGCGCAGGGCGCCCGCTCGATCGACGAGCCGTACGAGGTCAAGGACGAGCACGGCACCGTCGTCCTCGCCGCCATCGCCACCTACGGCGAGACCCGCCACACCCTGGTCGACCGCTCCGGCTACGACGGCCCCTACCTCCCCGGCTACGTGGCCGCCCAGCCGATCGTGCCGCAGCCCGAGCACCGCACCTTCCAGGCGATCGACCACTGCGTCGGCAACGTCGAACTCGGCAAGATGAACGAGTGGGTCGGGTTCTACAACAAGGTCATGGGCTTCACGAACATGAAGGAGTTCGTGGGCGACGACATCGCCACCGAGTACAGCGCGCTGATGTCGAAGGTCGTCGCGGACGGCACCCTCAAGGTGAAGTTCCCGCTCAACGAGCCCGCGATCGCCAAGAAGAAGTCCCAGATCGACGAGTACCTGGAGTTCTACGGCGGCCCCGGCGTCCAGCACATCGCGCTGAACACCAACGACATCGTGCAGACCGTCCGCGACATGCGCGCGGCCGGCGTCGAGTTCCTCAACACCCCGGACTCGTACTACGAGACCCTCGGTGAGTGGGTCGGCGACACCCGGGTGCCCGTGGAGACCCTGCGCGAGCTGAAGATCCTCGCCGACCGCGACGAGGACGGCTACCTGCTTCAGATCTTCACCAAGCCGGTCCAGGACCGCCCGACCGTGTTCTTCGAACTCATCGAGCGGCACGGCTCGATGGGCTTCGGCAAGGGCAACTTCAAGGCCCTGTTCGAGGCGATCGAGCGCGAGCAGGCCAAGCGCGGCAACCTCTGAGAGAGCGGCGGCCACCTCCGGAGGCCGCCGCCACGACGGGGACCACCGCCGCCACGACGGGGACCACCGCCGCCACGACGGGGACCGCCCGGTGCCGCACCCACCGGCCGGTCCCCGTCGCGCACCCGTACGGATGTCTCACCCGGGCACCTGCACGTCCGGCGGGTTCCCCAGCGCCGCCAGCGCCGACCGCGCCTCCCGCGCCCACAGCGGCGAGAACGACGGACTGATCTGCAACGCCTCCTCAAGGCTGCGCCGCGCGGGTCCGTCCAGCTCCAGCGCCGCCTCGATCGCGCCCCGGTGATAGGCGTACAGCGCGCTGCGCACCCCGCCGCCCTGCGTGCCGTCCGTGGCCTTCGTGGCGTACTCCAGCGCCTCGTCGTCCTGGCCCACCCGGTGCAGCGCCCAGCCGAGCGCGTCGGCCACCTCGATCCCGGGCTGGCGGTCGTACTCGTCCTGCAACCGCTCCACGGCCTGCTGCGCGTCCCCGTGGTCGGCCTCGTACCGCCCGAGCACCAGCGCGTCGTCCACCCCGCCGGACGTCTCCCGCTGCGCCAGCTCCCGCACCCGGTCGTACTGCTCCCGGGCCTTCTGGGCCATGCCCAGCGACTCGTACAGCTCGCCCAGGTCGAGCGCGTCGCGCGGGCTCGGCCGGCGGGCGAGGGCCGCCTGGTACGCGGTCACCGCCTCGGTCGTACGGCCCAGTGCCGCCAGCACCCGGGCCCGCCCCGCGGGCGCCGCCGGCTGGTCGGCGTCCCGGCGCAGGGCCGCGTCGTAGTGCCGCAGCGCGTCCGGCAGGTCCCCGCGCTCGAAGGCCAGCTGCCCCAGCCGGGTCAGATAGACGGCCTGCTCGGCGGGGGTGCGGGCGGCGGCGGCCGCGTCGGTCAGCTGGGCCACCGCGTCCTCGCGCCAGCCGCGGTCCCGGTAGACCGCCGCGGCCTGCGCCATCACGGCGGGCCGCTCGGCCGCGCCCGGCTTCAGCGCCATCAGCTTCTCCAGGGACTTGTCGACCGCCTCGTGGTCGCCGAGCCCGGTGTCGGCGTCGATCAGCCGGGCGTACGACGACCACCGCTGCGGCGCCAGCTCCTGGGCCTGCTCGGCGTAACGTTTCGCCTGGGTGAAGTCCCGGCGGGCCAGCGACAGCGCGGTCATGCCGTCCAGCGCCTGGAGGTTCTTCTCCTCGTCCAGCACCTGGAGCGAGGTCTCCAGCGCCCGCTCGGCCCGCGGGAAGTCCGCCGCCGCTGCCGTGGCGCGCCCCCGTTCGACGTACGCCGTCCCCAGCACCGCCCATGCCCGCGCGTCCTGCGGCTGGGCCCGCACCCGCTGCTCCTGCTGCCCGATCAGCGCCGTCAGGGCGGGCAGCGTGGCCGGCATCCCGGAGGTCACGGCGGTCAGCGCCTGCGCCGCCCGCGCCGGGGCGCCCAGCTGCACCCGGTGCGCCCGCGGCCCCGGCGCGGGCGGACTCGCCGCGCCGGGCCGGAGCCCCGGCCACACGGCAAGGACCGCGCCCGCGACCACACCGCCGCTCAGCGCGGTGACCAGTACCCGCCGCAGCAGCCGCCGGTTTCGGCGCGGCGCGGGCGGTCCGCTCCTCAGGGACGTACCCGGCTCGCTCACTCGGTTGTCCATGGCGCTCACTGTGCGTCAATACGACAAGAAGATCGCGTCGGGCATGGCGAGAGGCTGACGGGGTTCACACCGATGGCCGTGAGTGCGAACCTGTGATCATGAGCCGCATCGAAGTACCTCGCGATGAAGCCATCGCAACGACCAGCAGCCTCACCGACCGGCTCCTGGCCGGTCTGCCCCCCGAGGCCGTGCTGATCGACCCCGACGTCACGGCCGCCTACGCCCACGACATGGCGAGCTTCTGCCCCGCCGGAGCTCCCGCCGTCGTGGTCCTGCCGCGCACCGTGGAACAGGTGCAGCACGTCATGCGCACCGCCACCGAACTGCGCGTCCCCGTCGTCCCCCAGGGTGCCCGCAGCGGCCTGTCCGGCGCGGCCAACGCCTCGGACGGCTGCATCGTGCTGTCCCTCACCAAGATGGACCGGATCCTGGAGATCGACCCCGTCGACCGGGTCGCCGTGGTCGAACCGGGTGTGATCAACGCGGTCCTCTCCCGGGCCGTCGAGGAACACGGCCTCTCCTACCCGCCGGACCCCTCCAGCTGGGAGATGTGCACCATCGGCGGCAACATCGGCACCGGCTCCGGCGGCCTGTGCTGTGTGAAGTACGGCGTGACCGCCGAGTACGTCCTCGGCCTGGACGTCGTACTCGCCGACGGCCGTCTCCTGTCCACCGGCCGGCGCACCGCCAAGGGCGTCGCGGGCTACGACCTCACCCGGCTGTTCGTCGGTTCCGAGGGCTCCCTCGGCATCGTCGTGCGCGCGGTCCTCGGCCTGAAGCCCAAGCCGCCCGGGCAACTGGTCCTGGCCGCCGAGTTCCCCTCCGCCGCGACGGCCTGCGACGCCGTCTGCCGGATCATGGAGGGCGGCCACCTGCCCTCCCTGCTCGAACTGATGGACCGTACGACCGTCAAGGCGGTCAACGACATGGCCCGCATGGGCCTGCCGGAGACCACCGAGGCGCTGCTGCTCGCCGCCTTCGACACCCCGGACCCGGCCGCCGACCTCGCCGCCGTCGGCGCCCTGTGCGAGGCCGCCGGCGCCACCGAGGTCGTCCCGGCCGAGGACGCGGCCGAGTCCGAGATGCTTCTCCAGGCCCGGCGGCTGTCGCTGACCGCGCTGGAGGCGGTCAAGGGCACGACGATGATCGACGACGTGTGCGTCCCCCGCTCCAAGCTCGGCGCCATGCTGGAGGGCGTCGACCGGATCGCCGCCAAGTACGACCTGACGATCGGCGTCTGCGCCCACGCGGGCGACGGCAACACCCACCCCACCGTCTGCTTCGACGCCCAGGACGAGGACGAGTCCCGGCGGGCCCGCGAGTCCTTCGACGAGATCATGGCCCTCGGCCTGGAACTGGGCGGCACGATCACCGGCGAACACGGCGTCGGGGTGCTGAAGAAGGAGTGGCTGGCACGGGAGATCGGGCCCGTCGGGGTGGAGATGCAGCGCGCGGTGAAGCAGGTCTTCGATCCGCTCGGCATCCTCAACCCGGGCAAGCTCTTCTGAGGCCGCCGGGCCGACCGGGCCGACCGGGCTGACCGGGCTCACCGGGCGAGCAGCTGGTCGAGGGCGTCGTCGATGCCGAGCTGCCCGCCCTCCGTGCCCGGGGGGACCGCCCGCAGTGTCCGCTCCAGCCAGGCCGACACCTGCGGGGTCGGCGCCTCCAGGAGCGCGTCCCCCTCGGGCGAACTCAGCGCCATCAGGACGACGCTGCGCCCGTCCGCCTTCGTCGGCCACACCCGTACGTCCCCGTGCCCGCACGGCCGGAACACCCCCTCCACCAGCAGATCCCGGGCGAACGTCCAGTGCACCGGGAACTCGGAGTTGATGTGGAAGACGATGTGGACGGCGTACGGGTCGTCGGAGCGGTAGGTGAGCCGGGCCGGCACCGGGATGCTCCGCTCGGGCGACAGGACCAGCCTGAGTTCGAGTTCCCGCTCCACCACGGTGTGCTGCATGATCTGGGTTTCCTTTCTGGCCGGGGACCGCTCGGCGCGGGCCCGTACCAGGGAGAGGGGGCGGCGGCGCGGGCATTACGCGGGTTCGGAGATATTTTTTTCGGCCCGGCCGGGGGAGTGGGCACGGCGTTGCCCGGATGGAGTGGGTCCTGCGGGACTGGCGGTGGCGCGTGCCCGCGTCTGATAGATGTGGGAGGCCCATCCCACCCACGAGCAGATACGGGACGACGGACATGAGCGCCCCAACCCCGGCCCCCGGTGACGACCGGCCCCGCGAGGGCTACTACCCGGACCCGTCCATCCCCGGCTACGTCCGGTACTGGAACGGCGCCGCCTGGGTGCCCGGCACCAGCCGCCCGGCGCCGAAGGACGGCGAATCGCTCGCCCCACCACCCGGCGTCACCCCGGCCGTGGAGGAGACCGGCCCGCACTTCTTCGACGAGGAACCCGGCGCCCCCTCGGCCTCCGGCCCGGCGGTCACGGGCAACTCCGTTCCGGTTGCGGGGAGTTCGGGGACGGCCGGGCAGTGGCCCGCGGCGGACGGGGCGGCCGCCCCGGGCCGTACGGGCGTACCCGGCCACGGGGGCCGCGCGGGTGTCCCGGGTCAACAGGCGGGCGCGGGCGTACCCGGTCAACAGGGCGGAGCGGGCGTACCCGGTCAACCGGCGGGCCAGGCAGGCGTGTCCGGTCGACCGGCCGGTGCGGCAGGCGTGTCCGGGCCGGCGGGTGCGGGGGAGTGGGGCCGGCCGGGGCAGGGCGCCGACCCCCGGCAGGCCTCCGTGCCCCCGCAGGGCGGTGCGCCCTGGGGGGCCGATCCCCGGCTCGCGGCGGAGAAGCCGGGGCAGCCCGACGGGGGTTCCGCGCGGACCGACGGTCCCGCGACGACCCCGCCGGCCGAGAGCGACGCGCCCGATCCCGGCACCTTCGTCTTCCGGCGGCCGGTCACCGGCCGTACGGACGACGGCACGATGACGATGCGTCCGGTGCCGCCGAAGCGGACCGACGTGCCCGGCTTCGGTACCCAGGGCCCGGTCGCCGCGCCGACCCCCGCGACGCCTCCCGGGCCCGCCGCACCCGCCACCCCCTCCGCGCAGCCCGGCTTCGGCGCCGTGCAGACGCCGCGGAACCCGCAGCCCGCACCGGCGAACCCGCAGGTTCCGCAGCAGGGCGGCCCCGGGCAGGGGTCCTGGGCACAGCAGGTGCACCAGCTGGCCGGGGGCGGCGCGGAGGAGCAGCCGGTGGCGCCGTGGAAGCCGCCGGTGGAGGACCCGTTCCAGGCGGCGGCGCGCAGGCAGGCCGCCGCCCGCCCCGCCGGTCTCGGCAAGCGGCTCGCGGCCCGGCTGATCGACACCGTGGTCGTGGGCGCCGTGACCGCCGCGGCGGCCGTACCCCTCGGCACCCGGGCCCTCGACCACATCCAGCAGAAGGTCGACGCGGCCAAGCAGTCCGGGCACGAGGTCACCGTCTGGCTGCTCGACGGCACCACCGGCACCAGCCTCGGCGTCGTCCTCGCCGTCCTGCTCGTCCTCGGCGTCCTCTACGAGGTGCTGCCCACCGTCAGATGGGGCCGCACCCTCGGCAAGAAGCTGTGCGGCATCGAGGTACGGGACATCGAGGGGCACGAGCCCCCGGCGTTCGCCCCGGCGCTGCGCCGCTGGCTGGTGTACTGCGTCCCCGGGCTGCTCGGCATCGGGATCGTGGGCGTGCTGTGGTGCCTGTTCGACCGGCCCTGGCACCAGTGCTGGCACGACAAGGCGGCCCACACCTTCGTGGCGGGCTGAGCCGGGGAGCCGGCCGAGGCGGCCGTAGCGGGTACCCCGTACGGCCGTCCGCCGGATGCGGAGCCGGGGCGTTCGCGATCCACTCGGGCCATGAGCAGCGCACCGCCCCCCGGCTCCGGAGAGCAGCCACCCGAGGACGACCCGTTCAGGAAGCCGCCCCCGCCGCACCAGGGGCAGGGCTCACCGTACGACTCCCCGCCGCCCGGCGAGGGCCGGCAGCCCCCGCCCTACGGAGGCGGCCAGGAGCCACCGCCGTACGGCGGCCATCAGCCACCCCCGGGCGGCGGTCCCTACGGCGGTGGCCAGCCCCCGCCCGGCGGCGGTCCCTACGGCGGCGGTCCCTACGGGGGCGGCCCCTACGGCGGCGGCCCGCACGGTGCCGGCGGCTACCCCGCCGACCCCCTCGCCGGCATGCCCCCGCTCGCCGACAGCGCCAAGCGGACCCTCGCGCGCATCATCGACATGATCCTGGTCGGCATCGTCGTATGGCTGCTGACCTGGGCGTTCAACGTCCGCGAGTACGACGTGAACGGCAACAACATCGACGCGGGCCGCTCACTCGCCCAGTCCGTCATCGCCGCCGTGCTCTACATCGCCTACGACACGTTCCTCATTCACAAGACCGGTCAGACCCTCGGCAAGAAGTGGCTGCACATGCGGGTGGCCAACCTCTCCGACGGCGCCACGCCCGGCGCGCAGACCTCCCTCGTCCGGGCCCTCGTGCTGTGGCTGCCGTTCGCCTTCTGCTGCGCCTGCGTCTGGACCGTGATCTGCGGCGGCTGGAGCTTCTTCGACAAGCCCTACAAGCAGGGCCTGCACGACAAGGCGGCCAAGACGGTCGTGGTCAGCACCGACGCCGAACGGCCGCGCTGACCGCGACGGCCGAACCGACCGGACGGCGTCACAGGGCCGTCGGGACGCGCTCCCCCTCCGGGGCCGTCCCGGCGGCCTCCCGCTGTGTGCCGCGGGACCCCGGTGACGGCACCGTCATCGCGACCAGCAGTCCGAGCGCGAGTGCCGCGAGGGCGATGACGGTGATCCCGAGTCCCGAACTCGTCTGGGACAGCAGCAGCATGGCGACGGTCGAGAAGATCACGGTGCTCGCGCCGTAGGCGAGCTGGGCGACGGTCGGACGAGGCATGGCAATCGTGTCCTCGGAGGTCTTCGGGTATCGGGGGTGCCGTTCGACTCTCTCCTCGCCTGCATGCCCGAGCGGACCCCGCGGTAAGCGTGACCTAACCCACGGCGCCGATGCATGCGGGGGCGCACAGGAAGCACGGCCTGTCTAAAACACACGTCAACTCCGCATAGTCCACCAGACCTTACGGAGTCAAGATCTGTCTTTTCTCCTAAACCTCTAGTCAAATTACGTCACTTGAACACGCGCTTGTCATGCGCGCACGGACCTCCGAACACGGGAACCCCCTGTCCGCGCGCGGGGCGCGGGGGAGGAACTCAAGTGACCAGCAGATCCTGGACGTTCAGAGCGGCCGCGGTCGGTGTGACGCTCGCGGCGGCCTCCGCCACGTTCGCCACCTTCGCCGTAGCCGAGGCGAGCACCCGGCAGGGCGCGGCCGGAGCCGTGAACCGGCACGACCCGGCCCCGGTGGCGCAGCAGTCGCACGACCTCGACGGCCCGCTGAGCAAGACCCGCAAGGCCCAGCGCGAAGAGGCCCTCAACCAGATCATCGCGGGCGAGGCGAGCCCGCAGGAGCGCGACGGCTCCAAGGTCGTCAAGCTCAAGAGCGGCAAGGGCAAGAGCAAGTACGTCGAGCTGAGCCGCGAGAAGACCGACAAGATCTTCACCATCCTGGTGGAGTTCGGCGACAAGACCGACCCCAAGTACGGCGGCACCCCCGGGCCGCTGCACAACGAGATCGCCGCGCCGGACCGCGCCAAGGACAACTCCACGGCCTGGCAGCAGGACTACGACCAGAAGCACTTCCAGGACCTCTACTTCGGCACCGGCAAGAACACCGAGTCGCTGAAGAAGTACTACGAGAAGCAGTCCTCGGGCCGCTACTCGGTGGACGGCGAGGTCTCCGACTGGGTCAAGGTCCCCTACAACGAGGCCCGTTACGGCAACGACGCCTGCGGTTCCACCAACTGCACCAGCGTGTGGAACGTGGTCAGCGACGGCCTGAACGCCTGGGTCGCCCAGCAGAAGGCGGCCGGCAAGTCGGACGCCGACATCAAGACGGACCTGGCCAAGTACGACCAGTGGGACCGTTACGACTACGACGGCGACGGCGACTTCAACGAGCCCGACGGCTACATCGACCACTTCCAGCTGGTGCACGCCGGTGAGGACGAGTCGGCGGGCGGCGGCGCCCAGGGCACGGACGCGATCTGGGCCCACCGCTGGTACGCCTTCGGCACCGACGCCGGCGCCACCGGCCCCGACGCCAACAAGCTCGGCGGCGCGCAGATCGGCGACACCGGTGTCTGGGTCGGCGACTACACCATCCAGCCGGAGAACGGCGGCCTCGGCGTCTTCGCCCACGAGTACGGCCACGACCTCGGCCTGCCGGACGAGTACGACACCGACGGCGGCGACAACTCCACCGGCTTCTGGACCCTCATGTCCTCCGGCTCGTGGCTGGGCACCGGCAAGGAGGCCATCGGCGACCTGCCCGGCGACATGAACGCCTGGGACAAGCTCCAGCTGGGCTGGCTGAACTACGGCACCGCCAAGGCCGGCACCGCGTCCTGGCACAAGCTGGGCGTCGCCGAGTACAACACCAGGAACAAGCAGGCCCTGGTGGTCAGCCTGCCCGACAAGGCGGTCACCACCACCGTCACCGAGCCCGCGCAGGGCGCCACCCAGTGGTGGAGCGGCAGCGGCAACGACCTGAAGAACACGCTGACCCGGTCCGTCGACCTCACCGGCAAGTCCTCGGCCACGCTGAGCCTGGACGGCTGGTGGGCCATCGAGGACAACTACGACTACCTCTACACCGAGGTGTCCACCGACGGCGGCGCCAACTGGACCGCGCTGGACGGCACCGCGGACGGCCAGGCCATCCCGCGTGACGCCAGCGACAAGCCCGCGCTGACCGGCTTCTCGGAGACCAACAAGAAGCTGTCGTACTCCCTGGACGCCTACGCCGGCCAGAAGATCCAGCTGCGCTTCCGCTACCTCACGGACGGCGGCGTCGCGGAGAACGGCTTCACCGCCGACGAGATCACCGTGACGGCCGACGGCACGCCGGTCTTCTCGGACGACGCCGAGTCGGCGGACGACGCGTGGACCTCCAGCGGCTTCACCCGCATCGGGGCCTCCTTCACCAAGGACTACCCGCAGTACTACATCGCCGAGAACCGGCAGTACGTGTCGTACGACACCACGCTCAAGACCGGCCCGTACAACTTCGGTTCGGCGGCGCGGCCCGACTGGGTGGAGCACTACCCGTACCAGAACGGCCTGTTGATCTGGAAGTGGGACACCTCCCAGGTCGACAACAACACCAACGTCCACGACCACCCGGGCGTCGGCCAGATCCTGCCGATCGACTCCCACCCGACCGCGCTGCGCTGGTCCGACGGCACGCTGATGCGCAACCGGATGCAGGCGTACGACTCCCCGTTCAGCCTGTACGGCACGGACGGCATCACCCTGCACAAGAAGGACGTCGCGACGACGATCGAGCCGTCGAGGGGCGTCCCGGTCTTCAACGACCACACCGGCACGTACTACGACCCGGCGAACCCGTCCGGCGGTGTGAAGGTCACTGACACCAACACCAAGATCTCGATCGTCAAGGAGGCCAAGGACGGCTCGACGATCTCGCTCAAGGTCGGACCCGCGGTGAAGTAACTCGCATCTTCGCAGGTCAGACGCGTATCGGCGGCAACCCCTTGGCGGGTCGCCGCCGATCGTGTTTAGGTGCGTCCTGTGGCTCGCTTATTGACACCGACCGGAACGGGGATGTGACCGCATGGCCGCTGGAGGCTTCTGCAAACTGCCGAACGGCTCGGTCGTCGTCGCGCTGAACCTGCCGTACGACTCCGCCGGCGTGCGGGTGCTGGTGCACGCCGGCAACCGCGCCCGCGCGCTGACCCGGCTGCGCAACCTGGGCTTCCGCGCGATCTACCTGCGCGGCAACACCGCACCTCCGACGCCGGACGAGATCACGGCGGTGCTGCACCATCCGGACGGCCTCATATGGCGCACGGCGCCCACGGGCAACGGGGTCGTACCCCCGGAGCTGTGGCACCCGATCCGCGCTCTTCTGCGCAGGTCAGCGGTCGTCCGGTAGAGGTTCAGCCGCTCACCACCGGCTTGCCGGTGAGTTCCACACCCGCCGCCCGCAGCTCCTCCAGGGCCCGTTCCGTCGTCTGCGCCGAGACGCCCGCCGTCAGGTCCAGCAGGACCTGGGTGCGAAAGCCCTCCCGGGCGGCGTCCAGGGCCGTGGCGCGGACGCAGTGGTCGGTGGCGATGCCCACCACGTCGACCTCGTCGACGGCGCGGGCGCGCAGCCAGTCGGCCAGCGGGGTGCCGTTCTCGTCGGCGCCCTCGAAGCCGCTGTAGGCGGCGGAGTAGGCGCCCTTGTCGAAGACGGCCTCGATCGCGCCGGAGGCGACCGCGGGGGCGAAGTTGGGGTGGAAGCCCACGCCCTCCGTGCCGGCCACGCAGTGCGCCGGCCAGGAGCGGACGTAGTCGGGGTCGTCGGCGAAGTGGCCGCCCGGCGCGATGTGGCAGTCACGGGTGGCCACCACATGGCGGTAGCCGGTACCCGCCGCCTGTCCGACCAGCTCGGTGATCGCGGCGGCGACGTCCGCGCCCCCGGCCACCGCGAGGCTGCCCCCCTCGCAGAAGTCGTTCTGCACATCGACGACGATCAAGGCGCGGCGCATGGTGGTTGTCCTTCGACTGGTGGTGAAGTATCCGAGCCTAGAGACTCGACGGCCCGTAGGGGAGGGGGCGGCGGACGGCGGTTCAGCTCCGGCTGCCCGAGCGCTCGTGGACGTACTCCGTCGGAAGCACCGGTTCCCCCCGCGACAGCTGCGTCGCGGAGAGGGGGAGGTTCGCCCGGGCGGCGATGTGCCGGTCCCGGGGCACGTCCAGCGGCTCGCGGGCCACCACCCGGCCGCCGTCGACCAGCCGTACCAGCAGTTGCCGGTCCGCCAGCTCCGCCGGCACCGGACCGGTGCCCACGACCTCCGCCTCGGCCACCCCGTCCGCGTCCAGCCGGCGCGCCGCCCACTTGCGGCCGCCCACGGACGCCTTGCCGCCGCTGGACTTCTTCGCCACCGGCACCAGGGGCGCCCCCGGCTCGGCGGTCTCCGCGCGCGCGACCAGCTTGTAGACCATGGACGCGGTCGGGTGCCCGGAGCCGGTGACCAGCTGGGTCCCGACGCCGTAGGCGTCCACCGGCGCGACGGCCAGCGAGGCGATGGCGTACTCGTCCAGGTCGGAGGTGACCACGATCTTGGTGCGGGTCGCGCCCAGCTCGTCCAGCTGCTGTCGGACCCGGTGCGCGACCAGGAGCAGATCGCCGGAGTCGATGCGCACCGCGCCCAGCTCGGGCCCGGCCACCTCCACCGCCGTACGGACCGCCTCGGCGACGTCGTAGGTGTCCACCAGCAGCGTGGTGCCGGGGCCCAGGGTGTCCACCTGGGCCTGGAAGGCGTCCCGCTCGTGGTCGTGCAGCAGGGTGAAGGCGTGCGCGGACGTGCCGACGGTCGGGATGCCGTAGCGGAAGCCGGCCGCGAGGTCGGAGGTGGTGGCGAAGCCGCCGACGTAGGCGGCGCGGGCGGCGGCGACGGCCGCCAGCTCGTGCGTGCGGCGGGCGCCCATCTCGATCAGCGGGCGGTCACCGGCGGCGGAGGCCATCCGGGAGGCGGCGGCCGCGATGGCCGAGTCGTGGTTGAGGATGGAGAGGATCACCGTCTCCAGCAGCACGCACTCGGCGAAGCTGCCCTCCACGCGCAGGATCGGGGAGCCGGGGAAGTACACCTCGCCCTCGGGGTAGCCCCAGATGTCCCCGGTGAAGCGGTAGTCGGCGAGCCACGCGAGGGTCTCCTCGTCGACGATCCGCTGCTCGCGCAGGAAACGGAGGAGGTTCTCGTCGAAACGGAAGTTCTCCACCGCGTCCAGGACGCGTCCGGTACCCGCGACCACGCCGTAGCGGCGCCCGTCGGGCAGCCGCCGGGTGAAGACCTCGAACACGCTGCGGCGCTCGGCCGTACCGGCCTTCAGCGCGGCCTGCAGCATGGTCAGCTCGTACTGGTCCGTGAAGAGCGCCGTCGAGGGAACGTCCACCGGCAGCCCAAGGTCCGCTGTGTTCATGGCGAGGATGGTACCCCCTATTCGTCAGTGTGACGATTTCCGGGGTGCGTGGCAGCATGGGCACTGTGACGTCACCCGCGCCCGTAGAGATCGAACGCACCGAGTCGGCGGAGGAGGTCTTCGCCGTACCCGAACCCGACGTCCCCTGGGTCACCATCGTGCACAACGACCCGGTCAACCTCATGAGCTATGTGACGTACGTCTTCCAGACGTACTTCGGCTACCCGAAGGACAAGGCCACCAAGCTCATGCTCGACGTCCACCACAAGGGCCGGGCGGTCGTCTCCAGCGGGACCCGCGAGGAGATGGAACGCGACGTGCAGGCGATGCACGGCTACGGTCTGTGGGCCACCCTGCAGCAGGACCGGAAGTAGCGAACCCACTTACATGCCCGGACAATTCGAACCGCTCCCCGGCGGCGGCGCGGCCGTCGCGCTCGACGACGTCGAGATCTCCATCATCCGCTCGCTCGCCGTCCAGCTCCTGGAGCTGATCGGGCCGGGCCCCGGCGGGGACGCCTCCGGCGACCCGCTCGCGGAGCTGTTCGCGGAGGGGCCGAGCGAGCCGCCCGCGGACCCGGTGCTGCGCCGGCTGTTCCCGGACGCGTACAGCGACCCGGGGAAGGCCCCGGACTCGCCCGCCCAGGCCGAGGAGCGGCGCGCCCACTCCGCCGAGTTCCGCCGCTTCACGGAGAACGACCTCAGGGCCGGGAAGCGGGAGAACGCGCTCGCGGTGATCCGCAGCCTCGACGCCCTCGCCCCGGTGGACGCCGCCGGCGCGGTGCTGAAGCTGTCCCCGGAGGAGTCCCGGCGCTGGCTCGGCACGCTCAACGACCTGCGGCTCGCGATCGGCTCCCGCCTGGAGATCACCCATGACGAGGACACCGAGCTGCTCTACGGGCTCCCGGACGAGGACCCGCGCAAGCCGATGGTGATGGCGTACCTGTGGCTGGGCGGCCTCCAGGAGACACTGGTGTCGACCCTTATGTCGTAATTCCCGGGAATCCGGCGAGTTCGGCGTCCGCTCAGCGGACGCTCAAATCCGGATAACGATCCCGTCACCGTTGCGGCCGGGTTTGCCGCATTCACTCGCTCTTTGTCCGCTTTTCCCTGTGAAGCGCGCCACAATCTCTTCCCGCGATCGATATTGCGGTCGTGATAAATCTTCACGACCGCCCGGCGAACACCACCCATGTTCCGCCGGGTGCGCCACCGAGCCGACGACCGTCGGCCAGGCATCAACTCCATCAATCCGGGGGGATTCGAGACCCGGTCCGCGGCCGACGAAAGGCCGGGATCGGAATGGAGAAAGGCGCACCACCATGACCTCAGCGCAGGTCGACCAGCGTTCCGACGGCGCGGAGACGCGGCCGGCGGAGGGCGGCGAGGGCGAGGGTTACCAGCGCGGGCTCGGCTCCCGCCAGATCCAGATGATCGCCATCGGCGGTGCCATCGGCACCGGTCTGTTCCTCGGCGCGGGCAAGGGCATCTCCAAGGCGGGCCCCAGCCTGATCCTGGCGTACGCCATCGCGGGCCTCGTCATCTTCTTCATCATGCGCGCGCTCGGCGAGCTGCTGATGTACCGCCCGGTCTCCGGCTCGTTCTCGGAGTACGCGCGCGAGTTCATCGGCCCCTTCGCGGGCTTCGTCACCGGCTGGACGTACTGGCTGTTCTGGGTGGTCACCGGCATCACCGAGGTCACCGCCGCGGCCGCGTACATGACGTACTGGTTCGACATTCCGCAATGGGCGTCGGCGCTGATCTTCACGGTCGTGCTCTACGCCGCGAACCTGATCTCCGTGAAGCTCTTCGGCGAGCTGGAGTTCTGGTTCTCCATGGTCAAGGTGACCGCGATCATCGGCATGATCCTGATCTGCGCGGGCATCCTGACGATCGGCTTCTCCGACGCCGGCAAGACCGCCTCGGTCGGCCATCTGTGGAACGAGGGCGGCTTCTTCCCGCACGGCGTCGGCGGCACCCTGATGACGCTCCAGATGGTCATGTTCGCCTTCCTCGCCGTCGAGCTGGTCGGGGTGACCGCGGGCGAGTCCAAGGACCCCAGGAAGGTGCTGCCCAAGGCGATCAACACCGTGCCGTGGCGGATCGCCGTCTTCTACGTCGGCGCGCTGATCATGATCCTGTCGGTGGTGCCGTGGACCGAGTTCCACGCGGGGGTGAGCCCCTTCGTGGCCGCCTTCCAGAAGATGGGCCTGTCGGTCGGCGCCGGCATCGTCAACTTCGTGGTCCTGACGGCCGCGCTGTCGTCCTGCAACTCCGGCATGTACTCCACCGGCCGCATGCTGCGTGACCTGGCGCTCAACAGCCAGGGCCCCAAGCTGTTCACCAAGCTGACACCCAGCGGTACCCCGCTCGTCGGCACCACGTTCTCCGCCGCGCTGATGCTCGTCGGTGTCTGGATCAACTACCAGTGGCCGGGCAAGGCGTTCGACTACGTCGTCTCCTTCGCGACCATCTCCGGCATGTGGGCGTGGATCGTCATCCTGGTCTGCCACATCCGCTACCGCAGGGCGTCCGACCGCGGCGACCTGCCCAGCTCGGAGTTCCGGGCCCCCGGTGCCCCGTACGCCAGCGTCCTCGCCCTGCTGTTCATCGGCATGGTGATCGTGCTGATGGGCATCGACAAGGACGCCCGGGTCTCGCTGTACTGCGCGCCGCTGTGGGGTCTGATCCTCGGCGTCTCCTACGCGGTGCTCAGGCGCCGCAACCCGGAGGCCGCGGCCTTCGCCAAGCGCTGACGCCACCACCGCGGGCCATCCCTCCCGGGACGTCCGGCCGTCGGGAGCACTCGTGGCGCCCCCGGCGACCGCCGCTCAGGACGTCCAGCATGTGGGCCGCCTCGTACCACGCCTCGGTACGAGGCGGCCCTGTGCTTATCCTGGCGACCATGCTGACCATCACCCAGGCCCTGTACGACCAGATCGTCGACCACGCCCGCAAGGACCACCCCGACGAGGCGTGCGGCGTCGTCGCGGGTCCGGCCGGTTCGGACCGCCCCGAGCGGTTCGTCGCGATGCTGAACGCGGCCATGTCGCCGACCTTCTACGAGTTCGACTCGGGCGATCTGCTCAAGCTCTACCGCGAACTGGACGACCGCGACGAGGAGCCGGTGGTCATCTACCACTCGCACACCGCGACCGAGGCCTACCCCTCGCGCACCGACATCTCCTACGCCAACGAGCCGGGCGCGCACTACGTCCTGGTCTCCACGGCCGACACCGACGGCCTCGGCGACTTCCAGTTCCGCTCCTTCCGGATCGTGGACGGAGAGGTCACCGAGGAGGAGGTCCGGGTCGTCGAAACCTACTGATCTCAGCATCCGGCCCGGAATCGTCCGCCAGATGGGATCACCTTCCGGTCCGTGGACCGGGAATCGATACGATGAGTCCATGGTTACGACTGTGGTGCGCGCCCTCGGCCTCTGAAGCGGTGCGCCCCTCGGCTGACGTACCGAGCCCGCAGCCCCCGAAGACCCTTTCCGACAGGAGCCCGCAACCATGGCCATCGAGGTCCGCATCCCGACCATCCTCCGCACGTACACCGACGGCCAGAAGGCCGTGGAGGGCAGCGGGAACACCCTCGCCGAGCTGTTCGCCGACCTGGAGAGCCGGCACGCGGGCATCCAGGCCCGCATCGTGGACGGCGACCAGCTGCGCCGCTTCGTCAACGTCTACCTGAACGACGAGGACGTCCGCTTCCTGGACGGCATCAACACCAAGCTGTCCGACGGGGACAACGTCACGATCCTGCCGGCCGTCGCCGGCGGCATGCGCTGATCGGTCGCTGAGCAGCATGCGCTACGACTCCCCCCTCGCCGCGGTGGGCAACACGCCCCTGGTGCGCCTGCCGCAGCTGTCGCCCTCCCCCGAGGTCCGCATCTGGGCCAAGCTGGAGGACCGCAACCCCACCGGCTCGGTCAAGGACCGGCCCGCGCTGCACATGATCGAGCAGGCGGAGAAGGACGGCCGGCTCACCCCGGGCTGCACCATCCTGGAGCCGACCTCCGGCAACACCGGCATCTCCCTCGCCATGGCGGCCAAGCTCAAGGGCTACCGGATGGTGTGCGTGATGCCGGAGAACACCTCCCAGGAGCGCCGGGACCTGCTCGGCATGTGGGGCGCGGAGATCATCTCCTCGCCCGCCGCGGGCGGCTCCAACACCGCGGTGCGCGTCGCCAAGGAGCTGTCGGCCGAGCACCCCGACTGGGTGATGCTCTACCAGTACGGCAACCCGGACAACGCGGGCGCGCACTACGCCACCACCGGCCCGGAGATCCTCGCGGACCTGCCCTCGATCACCCACTTCGTCGCGGGCCTCGGCACCACCGGCACCCTGATGGGCGTCGGCCGCTACCTCCGCGAGCACAAGCCGGACGTCAAGATCGTGGCCGCCGAGCCGCGCTACGACGACCTGGTCTACGGCCTGCGCAACCTGGACGAGGGCTTCGTCCCCGAGCTGTACGACGCCTCCGTCCTCACCACCCGCTTCTCGGTGGGCTCCGCGGACGCGGTCACCCGCACCCGCGAACTCCTCCAGCAGGAGGGCATCTTCGCGGGCATCTCCACCGGCGCCGCCCTCCACGCCGCGATCGGTGTCGGCAGGAAGGCCGTCAAGGCGGGGGAGACCGCCGACATCGCCTTCGTCGTGGCCGACGGCGGCTGGAAGTACCTCTCCACGGGCGTCTACACGGCTCCCACCACGGAGGCGGCCATCGACACGCTCCAGGGCCAGCTCTGGGCCTAGTTCTCGGCCGAGCCCCGTTCCAAACGCTCGCCAGCCCCCTCTCACGAGGGGGCTAAGCCGTTCCTGCGGACCTCCTTCACCTGGACCGCGGGCACCAGCGGCGGCTGCTCCTCGTCGCAGCTGCTGGCCAACCCGGGCTTCGAGTCGGGCAACACGGGCTGGACCACCAGCTGATCACCCGCACCACCCGAACCTCCTGCGATCCCGCACGCGGCAGCCGTCGCGTGCGGGATCGATCCGTTCTCCGGCCGGTCCCCCGCCGGCCGGCGGGATCCGTTCGCGGCCGCGGTACGTCCCATCCGTACCAGGCGGGCCAACCGGCGGCCCCGCAGAAAGGCGGTCCCCCCCATGCGCCGTACGACACTCCTCGCTCTCGCGGCCACCCCCCTGCTCCTCGCGGGCTGCGGCACCCACACCAGCTCCACCGCGAGCCAGAAGGTCTCTTCGGCCCCGGGGGGTCGGGCCCCGGTGTGCATGAACCAGGTGCGGCTGACGGCCGCCGACAGCGGTCGCACCGTCTGCCTGGCCAAGGGCGGAGAGGTGCGGATCAGCCTCGGCGGTACGAAGGACCGCCCCTGGAAGCCGGTCACCGTCACCGGTGGCGCGCTTGAGGCGATCAACTCCGGCTTCGTCATCCGGCCGGGCAACGCCGAGGCCGCCTTCCACGCGAAGGCCGTCGGCACCGGGAAGCTCACGTCCTCCCGCCCCCTGTGCGCCACCGCCCCCGGGCAGATGTCCTGCAAGGGCATCCAGGAGTGGACGGTCACCGTGACCGTGAAGAGCTGACGGAAACGGCGGAAACGGCGGAAACGGCGGAAACGGCGGGAACGGCGGAAATGACGAAAGCGCCGGAAACACCGAAGCCGTCATAATCGGCGAAACCGCCTCAACTGCCGTTGAACGGGGGGTTGTCGGAGCTAGCGGGCGAGGTGGCGCACCTGGTCCCACAGGACCGGGTCGACCACCCCCACCCGGCGGTGGAAGTCGCCCACCGGCACCTCGCGCAGCTCGTCGGTCCGCAGGAAGCTCGGGCGGCCCCGCGCGTCACCGACCGCGCCGGGCGGCAGCGGGATCACCCCGGCGCGCTCGTCGTGGTACTTCGTGGTGATCTTCGCGACCGTGGCCCGGTCGCCCCGCACGGCCAGCACCAGACAGGGCCGGTCCTTCATCTCCGCACGGTCCTCATAGGACACGTTCGCCCACCAGATGTCCCCCGGCGACGGGCGCCCGCCGCGCGCCCGCGTCTGCCGGGTGCCCGCCCGGCCCGGTGGCCGCAGCCGGCGTCCGCCCGGCCGACGGCCGCGCCCCCAGCCGTCGATGACCGTGGCGACCAGTGCGAGCAGCACCACCGCCGCGAACGCCAGCCACCAGGACGTGTCCATACGACGACGTTACCGGCGCGCGGCGCGGGGCGCGCGCCCTTGGGCGGATCCCGTACGCCCCAAGGGCCAGCCGAACCGGTGACAGCACAGGTGAGTTCGCCCACAACGGCCCCTGGCAGAGGAGCGGCCCACGCGAAGGCGCCGTAGGCTCGACAGACCGCACGACCCCCGTCAGCCCTTTTCCCGAGGGTCCTTACTCGTTCGAGGACCCTCCGCCCACCCGTCTTCGCCTACGGAGGTTTCTGCTTCATGAAGCTCACCGTCGTCGGCTGCTCGGGGTCGTTCCCGTCCGCGGAATCGGCCTGTTCGAGCTACCTCGTCGAGGCCGACGGCTTCCGGCTGCTTCTCGACATGGGCAACGGCGCCCTGGGCGAGCTGCAGCGCCACTGCGGTCTCTACGACCTCGACGCGATCTTCCTCAGCCATCTGCACGCCGATCACTGCATCGACATGCTCGGGTATTTCGTCGCGCGCTACTACCGTCACGACGGCGGCCGCTGCGAGGCATTGCCGGTCTACGGCCCCGAGCACACCGAGCACCGACTGACCACGGCGCACGGCGACACCCCCTCCGCCTCCTCGATGAGCGAGGTCTTCGACTTCCGCACCGTCAAGCCGGCCACGTTCGAGATCGGCCCCTTCACGGTGCACACCGACCGGGTCCGCCACCCCGTGGAGGCGTACGGCATCCGGCTGGAGCACGAGGGCAGGTCCCTCGTGTACTCCGGGGACACGGGCGTCACCCCCGCGCTGGACGAGCTGGCCCGGGACGCCGATCTGTTCCTGTGCGAGGCCGCGTTCACGCACGGCAAGGAAGACATCCCCGATCTCCACCTCAACGGACGCGAGGCCGGCGAAACCGCCACCCGCGCCGCCGCCCGCCGCCTCGTCCTCACCCACATCGCCCCGTGGACCGACCCCCAGGTCAACCTCCGCGACGCCCGTGAGGCGTTCGGGGGGCCGGTGGAGCTGGCGGCGCGGGGCGCGGTGTACGAGATCTGAGGCCCGGCACGGCTCGAAACGCGGACGAAGGCCCCGGAACCATCGAGGTTCCGGGGCCTTCGCGCAGGCAGTGGCCCTACTTGGCCTCCGCCTTCCGCAGCTCGGCGAGTTCCTCGTCGGACTCGCGGCCCGGGGTGGGCAGGTCGAACCTGGTGATGGCGAAGCGGAAGACGACGTAGTAGACCGCCGCGAAGCACAGGCCGACCAGGACCAGGCCCCAGGGGTTGGTCGCGATACCGAGGTTCAGGCCGAAGTCGACCGCGCCGGCCGAGAAGCCGAAACCGTCCTTCATGCCCAGCGCCCAGGTCAGCGCCATGGAGACACCGGTGAGGACCGCGTGGATCGCGTACAGGGCCGGCGCGATGAACATGAACGTGAACTCGATGGGCTCCGTGACGCCGGTGACGAAGGACGTCAGGGCCAGGGAGAACATCATGCCGCCGACGGCCTTGCGGCGCTCGGGGCGGGCGCAGTGCACGATGGCGAGGCAGGCGGCAGGCAGGGCGAACATCATGATCGGGAAGAAACCGGTCATGAACTGGCCCGCGTGCGGGTCGCCGGCGAGGAAGCGTGCGATGTCGCCGCTCTTGCCGTGGTATTCGCCCGCCTGGAACCAGGGGAAGGAGTTCAGCAGGTGGTGCATGCCGATCGGGATCAGCGCACGGTTGGCGACACCGAAGATGCCCGCGCCGATCGCGCCCGACCCGACCAGCCACTCGCCGAAGCTGTGCAGACCCGTGCCGAGGACCGGCCAGATGTAGCCGAAGACGATGCCGATCAGCAGACCGGCGAAGGCGGACAGGATCGGCACCAGCCGGCGGCCGCCGAAGAAGCCCGCCCAGTCGGGCAGTTTGGTGCGGTGGAAGCGCTGGTACAGCAGCGCCACGACTATGCCCATCACCACGCCGCCGAGGACCTTGGCGTCCACCGCGGCGTCCACCATGACGACCTTGCCGTCGACGGCGGTGGCCACCTTCGGCAGGTTCTTGTCGGTGAACGTGCCCAGGACGTTCTTGAAGACCAGGTAGCCGACCACCGCGGCGAGCGCCGTCGAGCCGTCCGACTTCTTCGCGTAGCCGATCGCGATGCCCACCGCGAACAGCAGAGCCATGTTGTCGAGGATGGCGTTGCCGCCCGCCGCCATGAAGGACGCGATCTTCGTCAGGAACGCCGGGAAGTCCGGGCGGCCCAGCATGTCGTCGTTGCCGAGGCGGACCAGGAGGGCGGCCGCCGGCAGCACCGCCACCGGCAGCATCAGGCTGCGGCCGATGCGCTGCAGCACCGCCATCGCGCCGGCGCCCTTCTTCTTCTCGGCCGCGGGAGCGGCGGTCGCCGTGGTCACGTGTTCCTCCTGGGGGTCCCCCCGGCCGAAGGCCGGGAAAGGGGCAAGGCGCCGCCCGGGAACCATGGAAGGGGACGGCGGCGTCTCTGGTCTACACCAGCAGTGGTGTAGACCTGTTGTAGCACGATGAACGTGCCGCGAGGAACCGTGAGATCCGCTACCGCGGGGCTACGCACCGTACCGACCGCGGCCGCTTCGGGCCGTCGCGCCGCCCCGGGCCGTCCTCAGGCCTCGGTCACGTCCTCGACCTGCTCCTCCGGTTCCCTGCCGGGGGTCTTGAGGTCGAAGGCGGTGATGGCGAAGCGGAAGACGGCGTAGTAGACGGCGGCGAAGCACAGGCCGATGGGGATGATCAGCCAGGGCCTGGTGGCCAGGTGCCAGTTGATGACGTAGTCGATCAGGCCCGCCGAGAAGCTGAAGCCGTCGTGCACACCGAGCGTCCAGGTCACCGCCATGGAGACGCCGGTGAGCACCGCGTGGATCGCGTACAGGGCCGGCGCGATGAAGAGGAACGAGTACTCGATCGGCTCGGTGATTCCCGTGACGAACGACGTCAGCGCGACGGACAGCATCAGCCCGCCGACCTCCTTGCGCCGGTGCGGCTTGGCGCAGTGCGTGATCGCCAGCGCCGCCGCGGGCAGCGCGAACATCATGATCGGGAAGAAGCCCGAGGTGAACTGCCCCGCGTGCGGGTCCCCCGCCAGGAACATGCTGATGTCCCCGTGCACCACGGTCCCGTCCGGCTGCCGGTAACTGCCGAACTGGAACCAGAGGGGCACGTTCAGGAACTGGTGCAGGCCCACCACCAGCAGCGCCCGGTTCGTGACGCCGAACAGCCCCGCCCCCCACGCCCCCGCCGCGTGCAGCCAGCCGCTGAAACTCTCCAGCCCCGCACCGATCGGCGGCCAGATCCACAGGCACAGCGCCGCGAACAGGATGGCCACGAAGGCCATGAGGATCGGCACCAGCCGGCGGCCGTTGAAGAAGCCCAGCCAGTCCACCAGCCTCGTGCGGTGGAACCGCGCCCACAGGAACGCGGCCAGCAGACCCATCACGATCCCGCCGAAGACCCCCGGGTTCTGGAAGGTGAACGCCGCCACCGTGCCGTCCCCCGCCCGGCAGCCCACCCCCGGCAGCACCGTCGAACCGCCCGGGCAGTCCTGCGGGAACTGGTGCAGCACCCCGTAGTAGACGAGGAACCCCGCCACCGCCGCGAGCGCCGTCGAGCCGTCGGCCTTCTTCGCCATGCCGATCGCCACGCCCACGCAGAACAGCAGCGGCAGCCCCAGCGAGCCGTCCAGCAGCGCGCCGCCCGCACCCCGCATCACCTTCGCGACCGTCGTCCAGCCGAGCCCGCCCGCGCCCACGACCCCCGGCTGCCCGAGCCCGATCAGCAGACCCGCGGCGGGCAGCACCGCGATCGGCAACTGAAGGCTGCGCCCCATCTTCTGCAACCCCTGGAACAGCCGGCCCCAGCGCTCCCGCGCCACGCTCCCCTCGCTCATGAGCGTCCTCCGGCCACTCGACTCGGACGCGGTTTGGCGACCGCCGCTCCGCTGGTGTAGACCAGTTGCCCGGACGGTTCCGCTGTCGTGATCGCCATCATTCGGCACGGACGGCATGACCGCTCGCGAAGATGGGCCAACTGTGGGTTACTGCGACAAAGCGGTTCGGATCAGGGGAGAAGCAACATGGCCACCAAGGCTGAGAAGATCGTCGCCGGCCTCGGCGGGATCGACAACATCGAGGAGATCGAGGGCTGCATCACCCGCCTGCGCACCGAGGTGTCCGACCCCTCGCTGGTGAACGAGACCGCCCTGAAGGCCGCCGGCGCCCACGGCGTCGTCAAGATGGGCACCGCCGTCCAGGTCGTCATCGGCACCGACGCCGACCCGATCGCCGCGGAGATCGAGGACATGATGTGACGTCCCCCCGGACTCACGAACAGGGGCTCCTCCCGAGGCGGGAGGAGCCCCTTCCGTGTCTACGGCTAGGCTCCATGCCATGTCTCGCATCGACGGCCGTACCCCCGAACAGCTCCGCCCGGTCACCATCGAACGCGGATGGAGCAAGCACGCCGAGGGCTCCGTCCTCGTCTCCTTCGGCGACACCAAGGTCTTCTGCACCGCCTCCGTCACCGAGGGCGTCCCGCGCTGGCGCAAGGGCAGCGGCGAAGGGTGGGTCACCGCGGAGTACTCCATGCTGCCCCGCGCCACCAACACCCGCGGCGACCGCGAGTCCGTCAAGGGCCGCATCGGCGGCCGTACCCACGAGATCTCCCGCCTCATCGGCCGCTCCCTGCGGGCCGTCATCGACTACAAGGCGCTCGGCGAGAACACCATCGTCCTCGACTGCGACGTCCTCCAGGCCGACGGCGGCACCCGCACGGCGGCCATCACCGGCGCGTACGTCGCCCTCGCCGACGCCGTCGCGTGGGCGCAGGGCAAGAAGCTGATCAAGGCCGGCCGGCAGCCGCTGACCGGCACGGTGAGCGCGGTCTCCGTCGGCATCGTCGGCGGCGTCCCGCTGCTCGACCTCTGCTACGAGGAGGACGTGCGCGCCGAGACCGACATGAACGTCGTCTGCACCGGCGACGGCCGCTTCGTCGAGGTCCAGGGCACGGCGGAGGCGGAGCCGTTCGCCCGCGACGAGCTGAACGCGCTGCTCGACCTGGCGGTCAGCGGCTGCGACGCGCTGGCCGCGCACCAGCGGGCGGCCCTGGAGGCCGCGCTCGCGTCGTAGCGGCCGAGCGGGAGCGGGCAACCCGGTGGCCCCTCCCCGCGTCCTACCTCTACGCAGCAGAGGGACATCAGGGGAGGGGATCATCACCATGGCCGCCAGCCGAGGCCGTCTCGCCGTCATCGTGGCGACCGCCGCGCTCACCGCCGGCCTCGTCGGGGGCTGCGGCACCGTGCACAAGGCGATGGACTGCGTCCATACCGCGGACACCATCGCCGACAGCGTCACGGATCTCCAGCAGGCCGTGGAGAACGCCGCCCATGATCCGGGGCAGGCCGATTCCGCGCTCGACGCCATCGAGGGCGACCTGAAGAAGATCGGGGACAGGACGGACGACGCCGACGTCAACAAGGCGGTCGACGATCTCGACAAGGCCGTGGGGAACGTTCGCACGGCCATCCGCGAGGGCGATCGCACGCCGGACGTCGGACCGGTGACGGACGCGGCGGGGGAGCTGACGAAGGTGTGCACCACGTAGTGCGGCCGCGACCTCCCGGCGGCTAGTCGAGCAGTTCCCCCCGCTCCTGCGGGGCGCGCTTCAGGGAGCGCCTGCCCGCCTTGCGGCTCACGCCCACGCCGCCCCAGAACGCGAACCCCCCGATGACCACCCTCGGGGCGCCCGGCTCGGACAGACCCTCGTCCCTCGGGTGCTCGAACGCGCCCATGACGCCGACGCCGCGCACGACCACCTCGACGCCCGGCGGCACGGTCACCTGCACGCCGCCCATGACGGCCACGACGTTGATCTCCACCTCGCGGTCGGCGAAGTCCGCGTCGCGCAGGTCGATGTCGGCGCCGCCCAGCAGGGCGAGGCAGTTGAAGCGCTTGGGCATGGTCCAGCGGCCCTTGCGCTCGAAACCGGACAGGATGGCGACGCCACCGCCGGAGGAGCCCTCGCCGCCGACGATGCGGGAGGACCAACTGCCGTCCGGTACCGGTTCCTTGGTGAAGGAGACCGACGCCGGGGCGGTGCCGGTGGGCAGATCCCGGGTGATCGGGGCCAGCTCGCCGTACGTACGCGCCCGGTACGTCGCCTCCAGCCGCTCCTCGAACTCGCCCATGTCGAGACGCCCCTCGGCGAGGGCGTCCCGCAGCACCTCGGCGACCCGTTCCCGGTCGGCATCGGAGGCGCGCAGTTCCGGACGTGCGTCGTCGGTCATGGCAGCAGCCTACGAGACCGCCTTCTCCGCGTACATCTTCGCGATGACGGCCTCGATGTCCGGCTCCCGCACCGACAGGTCCACCAGCGGGTACTCCGCCGCGAGATGCGCGACCACCGGCGCCGCCGACTGCCCGGCCGGGAACGCCAGCCACTGCCGGGGCCCCTCCACCCGCACCACCCGCGCCGACGGCACCCGGACCGGCGGCAACTCCCGCTCCAGGTCCACCACCAGGGTCCGCTCGCTCTCCCCGGCCTCGTGCAGCCCGGTGAGCGGACCGTCGTACATCAGGCGCCCGTGGTCGATCACCATCACCCGCGAGCACAGCTGCTCGATGTCCTGGAGGTCGTGGGTGGTCAGCAGCACGGTCGTGCCGCTCGCGGTGTTCAACTCCCGTAGGAACCCCCGCACCTTGGCCTTCGACACCACGTCCAGGCCGATCGTCGGCTCGTCCAGGTACAGCACCTCCGGTTCGTGCAGCAGCGCCGCCGCGATGTCCCCGCGCATCCGCTGGCCCAGGGAGAGCTGGCGCACCGGGGTGTCCAACAGGGTGCGCAGTTCGAGGAGTTCGACGAGTCGGTCCAGGTTCTGCCGGTAACGGGCGTCCGGGATGCGGTACATGCGGTGGGCGAGCCGGTAGGAGTCGATCAGCGGCAGGTCCCACCACAGGGTGGTGCGCTGCCCGAACACCACCCCGATGCGTCGCGCGAGCCGCGAGCGCTCCCGCGAGGGGTCGATCCCCGCGACCCGCAGCCGGCCGCCGCTCGGTGTCAGGATGCCGGTCAGCATCTTGATCGTGGTCGACTTCCCGGCGCCGTTCGGCCCGATGTAGCCCACCATCTCCCCGCGCGCCACGGTGAACGACAGCGAGTCGACCGCCCGCACCTCGTGCCGCTCCCGCCTGAGGAAACCGGTCTTTCGGCGCACCGAGAAGACCTTCTCCACCTTGTCCAGCGCGATGAAGTCGTCCATGAGGTCCTAGCTCCCTGTGCTCCGGTACGAACGAAGTCCCGCCCGCCAGGCCAGCCCGGCCAGCGCGCAGCAGGCCGCCGCCACCAGCGGGGTCGCCCAGGCCAGCGGGCCCGGCAGGTCCAGCGGATAGGGCCGCCCGAGGATGTAGCTCGCGGGCAGCCAGTTGACGAAGGCCAGCGGCAACAGGAAGGTGACCCCGCGCACCAGCTCCTTCGCGAACACCGACGGCGGGTACTGCAACAGCGTCGTACCGCCGTACGTGAACGCGTTCTGCACCTCGGCCGCGTCCTGCGCCACGAACTGGAAGGCCGCGCCCGCCACGAACACCGCGCAGAAGATCCCGCAGCCGCCGAGCAGCGTGAGCGGCATCAGCAGCAGCCTGCCCGCCGTCCACTCGACGTCCAGCCGGCTCAGTGCCCAGCCCAGCACCAGCGAGCCCTGGGTCACCCGGCCGAGGCGCCGCAGCGCGAACCGGTCGGCCGCCACCTGCGCCAGTATCGGCGCGGGCCGCACCAGCAGCGCGTCCAGCGTGCCGTCCCGCAGCCGCCGCCCCAGCCGGTCCATCGAACCGATCACCAGGTCCGCCAGGCCGAAGGAGACCGCCGACAGGCCGTACAGGAACGCCACTTCGGGCAGCGACCAGCCACCGAGGGCGCGCACCCGGGAGAACATCAGCATGATCGCGACGAAGTCGAAGAAGGTCGCCGTGAAGCTCCCGAACGTGGTCATGACGAACGACGCCCGGTACGCCATGGTCGACCGGATCCACATCCCGGCGATCAGCCCGTACACCCGGGCGCCCTCCACGAGCCGCCCGCGCTCAGCCACCCTGCACCACCACCCGCCGCGTCGCCGCCGACTGCAGCAGCCGCCCGGCCCCGAGCAGCACCACGGCCCACGCGCCCTGGAACAGGTACGTGCGCAGCGGGTGCCCGTGCCCGAGCAGGATGCCCGCGGGTGCCTGGAGCAGCGAGGACCAGGGCAGGGCGCGTACGACGGTGCCGAGCCCGCCCGGGAACACGTTCAGCGGCAGCAGCATCCCCGAGCAGAAGTAGCCGAGCAGCCACGTCATCTGGCCCATCCCGGTGCCGTCCAGCATCCAGAACGTGCTCAGCGCCACCAGGTACCGGATGCCGAAGCCGACCAGCATCGCCAGCAGCACGGCGACGAGGAACGCGGCCCAGGTGCCGGCGTCCGTGGGCAGGTACGCCGGGAAGACCAGCGCGCCGAAGACGAACGGCAGCACGCCCCGCCCCAGCAGCTGGAAGAACGCCCGGCCCAGGTCCGCGGCCAGCCACCACAGCTGGAGGTCGGCGGGCCGGTACAGATCGATCGCCACGTCCCCCGTACGGATGCGTTCCATCAACTCGTCCTCGACGCCCCCGCCGCTGATCGCGAGCGTCGACAGGAAGGCCTGGCCCAGCCACACATAGGTGATGGCCTGCGCCTGGTCGTATCCCCCCAGATGCGGTTTCAGATCCCACAGGGCCTTGTAGGTGTAGACGAGGATCAGCCCGAAGACCGTGTTGGTGAAGACCCCTGCCGCAGTGGCGGCCTTATACGTCGCGTACCGTCTGAATCCCCCTAACGCGACGGTGGCGTACAACCGTCCCGCGCCCACGTCAGTCGACCTCCTCGGACCGCTCGACACCGAAGCGCAGGAGCCTAGTCCGGAGCCCCGGCGACCGGCCACGCATTTTGTGGCCGAAGCGTGCCGTAATCCGGGAACGGAACGCCAGGTGCGAGAGTCTTCAAACGGGGGGCGCAGAAGGCGTACGAGGCGTACGGGAACGTACGACGCGAAACAGGAGTCCGTGCACGACATGAGCGACGAGCCACAGCCGCAGCAGCCGAACGAAGGCGTGGCGCCGGAAAAGCCGCTGCCGGCTGCGAGGCCCGGGACCGCGGGGCCGGGATCCCCCGCCATCCCCGAGGAGGGGACCGGCCGAGTGAAGGACACCGAGGACACCGAGGGGTCCGGGAGGGCCGAGAGGGCCGATAAGGCGGAGCGGGCCGACAGGTCCGAGGGGCGGGCCGGGGAGACCGGCCGGGCCGAGGGTGCGCGGAGGACCGAGGGCGCCGAGCGTGACGAGCGCGCCGGGCGGGCCGAGGACTCCGGGGGTGCCCGCGGGAGCGGCGTCGCCGGGGGGACCGGGCGCACCGCAAGGAGCGAGGTCTCCGGGAAGGCGCAGGGCGCCGACGGTACGGCGGCGGCCGACACGGCTCGCCGCTCCGTTCCCGCGCCCCAGGACCGTACGGCCTCCATCGCCCGCGCCCGGCAGGCGGCGCGGGACGCCCGCACGGAGAAGGGCGCGACGACGGCCGCCGAGGGCGAGGGCACCGGGGAGCGCGGCGGGTCCGGCAAGCCGGCCGGCGCAGCCAAGCCGCAGGTACCCGGCGCCCGCGCGCCCGAGAAGCCGGCCGAGAGCACCCAGGTGCTGCGCCGCATCACGCCGCCCCGGGGGCCCCGGGACCCCGCGGACGCCGCGAAGGGACCCGGCAAGCCCGGCCAGGACGCACCGGCACCCGAGACCACCCAGGTGCTCCGCCGGGTCAACGCCCCGCGCAAGGGCGAGCCCGGCGGCCCCGCGAAGCCCGGGTCCCCCGCGGCCCGGCCGGACGCGACCGGCCCCACCGCCCACACGACCGGCTCCCGGCCGGGCGGCCCCCGCCCCGCCACCCGTGCGGCCGGCGCGGCCGCCGCAGGTGCCGCGGGCGCCGCCGCGTCCTCCCCGGCGAGCGCGGCAGGTGCCGCCGGTGCCGCCGGCGCGGCGAAGGCGTCGGCTGCGGCCGGTGCCGCCGGTGCCGCCGGTGCCGCCGGTGCCGCGGGGATCGCCGGTGCGGCGGCAGGCGCCGCCACCCCCGGTCCCCGTACCGGCTCCGGCCCGAAGGCGTCCCGCCCCGGCACCGGACCGAACCCCCGGCAGACCGAGGCCCCCGCCACCCCCGAACCCGGGACCACCGCCCTCGCCGCCGCCTCGGAGGACACCCCCACCGGCAAGGGCAAGGGCAAGGGCAAGGCCAAGAAGCCCAAGCGCACCGGATGGAGGCGACTGCTGCCGACCTGGAAGATGGTGCTCGGCACCTTCGTCTTCCTCGTCCTCGCGGTCATCGGGCTCTTCTTCGTGGGCTACTCGCTCGTCAACATCCCGCCGGCCAACGCCCTCGCCAACAAGCAGGCCAACGTCTACCTCTACGCCGACGGCTCCCAGATCGCCCGCGACACCCGCGACAGCCAGGTCAACCGGGAGAAGGTCAGCCTCGCCGAGGTCTCCAAGGACGCCCAGCACGCCGTACTGGCCGCCGAGGACCGCGACTTCTACACCGAGTCGGCCATCGACCCCAAGGCGATGCTCCGCGCCGCGTGGAACACCGCGACCGGCAAGGGCAAGCAGTCCGGGTCCACGATCACCCAGCAGTACGTGAAGAACTACTACCTCGGCCAGGAACAGACGGTCACCCGCAAGGCCAAGGAGTTCTTCATCTCGATCAAGCTCGACCGGACCAAGTCCAAGGACGAGATCCTTGAGGGCTACCTGAACACCAGCTACTTCGGCCGCAACGCCTACGGCATCCAGGCCGCCTCCCAGGCCTACTACGGCCGCGACGCCCAGAACCTCGACCCGGCCCGCGCCGCCTACCTCGCCGCGCTCGTCAACGCGCCGAGCGAGTACGACGTCGTGGCCCACCCGGAGAACAAGGCCGCGGCCGTGGCCCGCTGGAACTACGTCCTGGACGGCATGGTCAAGCAGGGCTGGCTCGGCCAGTCCGAGCGCGCCGGGATGAAGTTCCCGATGCCGAAGGAGCAGACGCTCTCCACCGGCATGTCCGGCCAGCGCGGTTACCTCGTGGACGCCGTCAAGCACTACCTGATCGCGAACCACATCCTCGACTCCGACCAGCTCGAAGCCGGCGGCTACCGCATCACGACCACCATCCAGAAGGACAAGCAGAACGCCTTCGTCAAGGCGGTCAACGACCAGCTGGTCTCCAAGCTCGACAAGAAGAACAACAAGGTCGACAGCTACGTCCGCGCGGGCGGCGCCTCCGTCGACCCGAAGACCGGCGAGGTCGTCGCGATGTACGGCGGCATCGACTACGTGAAGCAGTACACCAACGGCGCGACCCGCGGTGACTTCCAGGTCGGCTCCACCTTCAAGCCGTTCGTCTTCACCTCCGCCGTGGAGAACGGCTCCACCACCCAGGACGGCCGCCGCATCACCCCGAACACCCAGTACGACGGCACCAACGAGCGCCCCGTGCAGGGCTGGAACGGCGGCGCGTACGCCCCGCAGAACGAGGACCAGAAGTCGTACGGCCAGATCACCGTCACCAAGGCCACCGACCTCTCGGTGAACGCGGTGTACGCGCAGATGGCGGTCGACGTCGGCCCGACCAAGGTCAAGCAGACCGCGATCGACCTCGGCATCCCCTCGGACACCCCGGACCTCCAGCCGTACCCGTCCATCGCGCTCGGCCCCGCCACCGCCAGCGTCCTGGACATGGCGGAGGGGTACGCCACGCTCGCCAACCACGGCAAGCACGGCACGTACACCCTGGTCCAGAAGATCACCCGCAACAGCACCGACGAGGTCAAGCTGCCCGACGCGCCGGTCAAGCAGGCCGTCAGCCGCGCCGCCGCCGACACCACCACCGCCATGCTGAAGAGCGTGGTCCAGGGCGGCACCGCCACCGCCGCGCAGGCCGCGGGCCGTCCGGCGGCCGGCAAGACCGGTACCGCGGAGAACGACACCGCCGCCTGGTTCGCCGGCTACACCCCGGACCTCGCCACGGTGGTCTCCGTGATGGGTCAGGACCCGGTGACGGCCAAGCACATGCCGCTGTACGGCGCGCTCGGCCAGGCCCGTATGAACGGTGGTGGCGCGCCCACCCAGATCTGGGCCCAGTACACCCACGACGCGCTGAAGAACGCCCCGGTGGCCTCCTTCGACCTCCAGCTCCAGGCGGGCGCCGACCAGCCGCAGCCGCCCGGCCCCGGCGACCCGAGCCAGTCCGCCACCACGGACGGTCAGAACACCGGCGGCGCCACCCAGCCCGGCGGCACCCCGAGCGGCACCCCGACCGACGGCACCACCGGCACCCCGACCGACGGCGGCGTGACGACCGGCGGTGACACCACCGGCGGCGCCACCACCACGGGCGGGACGACCGGCGCCGACCCGGCCACCGTCGGCGGCACGACCGGCGGCGCCACCACCACGAGCGGCGGCGCGGCGGGCGGCGCACCCGGCGGCGGCGGTACGACCACGACCGGCGGCGGTACGACCACGACCGGCGGCAGCACCGGCACCACCACGAGCGGCGGCCCGGGAGGTGGCCCCGGCACCTGAGCCGCGCCCGGAAGATGACGACGAAGAGGGCTGGTGACCGTGGTCACCAGCCCTCTTCGCTCACCCACCGCGGGGGTTCACGGCCTCACAGGTAGAGCCCGGTCGAGTCCTCCGAGCCCTCGAAGCGGTCCGCGGCCACGGCATGCAGGTCGCGTTCCCGCATGAGGACGTACGCCACGCCCCGCACCTCGACCTCGGCCCGGTCCTCCGGGTCGAACAGGACCCGGTCGCCGGGCTCCACGGTCCGTACGTTCTGCCCGACCGCGACGACCTCGGCCCAGGCCAGCCGACGTCCGACCGCCGCGGTGGCGGGAATCAGGATGCCGCCCCCCGACCGCCGCTCGCCCTCACCGGTCTCCTGCTTGACCAGCACCCGGTCGTGCAGCATCCGGATGGGCAGCTTGTCGTGCTGCGGGGTGCTCTGCGTGTCTCTGTTGGCGCTCACGCCTCGAACCTACCTGCCTTCGCCGCGCCCGTGGTCCCCCGGGTGGCCGTCACGTCGCCCCGTGCCCGCCGGGGCGCGGGGGCGTACGTCCGTAGCCGCCCGGGGGCCGCCGTGTCAGCGCCCGCGCCGCCGGGACAGGGCGACCAGGCCCACGACCCCGGCCACGACGAGCGCCGCCGGCACGACCCGCTCCATCCGCAGTCGGCCGTACTCGTCCGTGAACTGCGCCCTGACGTCACTCACCACCCGGTTGACCTGCACATACGCACGTCCCACGGTGTGGTCGATATTGGCCACGGCCTTGGCCTTCACATCCCCGACGATCGTCTTCGGATGCACCCGCACCCCGATCTCGTCGAGCGTCTCGGCCAGCACTTCGCGGCGGCGCCTGATGTCCGCCTCGATCTGCGCCGGGGTTCTGGTGTCCGCCGTGTCCGCCACCGTACGGCCTCCGAAGTCTGCCGAAATCCTGCTGCTGCTGTTCCGGACAGTCTGTCAGCTCCTGTCCGCGCCGCACCGCAAGGGCCCCCGGTTACGCTGGTCCGATGAGCGAGCGACTCCAGCCGGGGGACGTGGCCCCCGCCTTCACCCTCCCGGACGCCGACGGCCACGAGGTCTCCCTCGCGGACCACAAGGGCCGCAAGGTCATCGTCTACTTCTACCCCGCGGCCCTCACGCCCGGCTGCACCAAGCAGGCCTGCGACTTCACCGACAACCTCGACCTGCTGGCCGGCGCCGGCTACGACGTCATCGGGATCTCCCCGGACACCCCGGAGAAACTGGCCAGGTTCCGCGAGAAGGAATCCCTCAAGGTGACCCTCGTCGCCGACCCCGACAAGAAGGTCGCCGAGTCCTACGCCGCCTACGGCGAGAAGAAGAACTACGGCAAGACCTACATGGGCATCATCCGCTCCACGTTCGTCGTCGACGAGGACGGCACGATCTCCCACGCCTTCTACAACGTCCGCGCCACCGGCCATGTAGCCAAGATCATCAAGGATCTGGGCATCTGACCCGCTGCCCGGCCGCTAGCATGGCCGGGCAGCACCAGGCGGCCGTGGTGGAATTGGCAGTCACGCTGGGTTTAGGTCCCAGTGGGGTAACTCCCGTGAGGGTTCGAGTCCCTCCGGCCGCACCAGAGTCCAGCCGCACGCGTGCTCAGCCGAGCAGCTCCCGCATCACCGGCACCAGCGCCCGGAACGCCTTCCCCCGGTGGCTGATCGCGTTCTTCTCCTCGGGGCTCAGCTCGGCGCACGTCCGGCTGTCGCCGTCGGGCTGGAGGATCGGGTCGTAGCCGAAGCCGTTCGTGCCGGCGGGGGCGTGGCGGAGGGTGCCCTGGAGCCGGCCCTCGACCACGCGTTCCGTGCCGTCCGGCAGGGCGAGGGCGGCGGCGCAGGCGAAGTGCGCGGCGCGGTGCTCCTCGGCGATGTCGGAGAGCTGGGCGAGGAGCAGGTCGAGGTTGGCCTTGTCGTCGCCGTGGCGGCCGGCCCAGCGGGCGGAGAAGATGCCGGGGGCGCCGTTCAGGACGTCCACGCACAGGCCCGAGTCGTCGGCGATCGCGGGCAGTCCGGTGGCCTGGGCCAGGGCGTGCGCCTTGAGCAGGGCGTTCTCGGCGAAGGTGACGCCGGTCTCCTTGACGTCGGGGATCTCGGGGTAGGCGTCGGTGCCGACCAGCTCGTGGGGGAGCCCGGCGTCGGCCAGGATGGCCCTCAGCTCGGTGATCTTTCCGGCGTTACGGGTGGCGAGGATCAAGCGGGTCATGCCGCCCAGTATTCCTCGCCCCGGATTCACAGCTGCGCCTGCCCCGCACCCCTCAGCGAGTGCAGGTCGAACACCCCGGCCATCCTGGCGAAGCCCAGGTCGCTGGGGTGCAGATGGTCGCCGGAGTCGTAGTCGGGGCGCAGGCGGCGGGGGTCGTACGGGTCGCGCAGGGCCGTGTCGAAGTCGGTCACCGCGTCGTACACCCGGCCCGCGCGGATCTGCGCGTTGATCTGCTGCCGTACCGCCTCCCGGGCGGGGGTCCAGCCCCGGTGTCCCCGGAACGGCATGAGGGTCGCCCCCACGACCTTCAGCCCGCGCGCGTGTGCCTCGCGGACGAGGGTGCGCAGTCCGGCGAGGACGCGGTCGGGGCCGTCGAGGTGCGGGTCGCGCAGGATGTCGTTGACGCCGAGGTCGACGACGACGACCCTGACGCCGGTGCGGGCGAGCGCGTCGCGTCCGAAGCGGCCGAGTCCGCTCTGGTTCTCCGCGGGGCGGCCGAGCCCGTCGGTGAGGACCTGGTTGCCGCTGACGCCCTCGTTCACGACGCTGTAGCGGGGCAGTCGCTGTCCGCTTCGAAGGGCGGAGCGCAGCCGGTCGCCGAGGACGTCCGGCCAGCGGCGGTTGGCGTTGACGGTGGAGGTGATGCCGTCGGTGAGGGAGTCGCCGAAGACGACGACGGTGCCGTCGGCCTCGTTGCTCAGCACGTCCAGTGCGGTCAGGTAGCGCCAGTAGGGCGTTTGCCGGGTGTAGGGGGCACCGGTGGCGTCCGCGGTGCGGTCCCCGGTGGCGACGTAGGAGATCTGCCGCGCGTGCGGGTGGTAGGTGACCGGCCCGGACGGGGTGGGGGAGTAGGTGGTGACGAGGACATCGGTGTCGTGGGGTACGAGGAGGTGCACCGCGTCGCTGACGACCTGTTCGCCGGCGGGTATGACGACGCCGGTGGCGCCGTCGAAGGTGAGCCGCCGCATCGTGTCCGCGTCGGCCGCGGCGGTGGCGTCGCCGGCGGACAGCGCGATCGTGGCGTGGGTGATGTCCAGCGGTGTCTGGCCGTAGAGGTTGGACAGCGTGACGCGGGCACTCGTACCCCCGGCGTCCGCGTGGACGACGTTGCGCACCGAGCGGTCCGCGAGGCCGGCCGCCTCGGTGCCGGGCTCGCCGCCGACGGGGGCGCTCGCCCAGGAGCCGACCCAGGTGCCGGTGGAGACGGGTGCGGCGGAGGAGTCGCGGTGCGGGCGGCCGTCGGCGAGGGCGCCGCCCGTGGCGTGGTCGCCGCCCCCGGCGGTGACGTAGATCCCCGCGCTCACGGCCAGCACCAGCGCGACGAGCGCGCCGATCAGGGCGAGGTACTTCGCGCGGTGCCGTGCGCGGGGCGCCTCCGGGGCCCCGTCCTGCCGCCTGTCCACGCTTGTGCCGTTCTCCTCGGGCGAGGGAGCCCCGGGCTCCGATCTTGATGAGTCCATGATGCCTTCATGGGCCGGGACGAACCGGTGGGGCCCTGGGCCGAGGGCCCGGAGGCCCATTCCCCCGCCGGAACAGACGCCGGGAACTCCTGTTCCGTTCCGGGAGTAGGTCAGGAGGGGACAATTGTGCGCGGGATCACCGAACGGGTGGAGCTGATGGAACCTACCGAGACGGGTGCGGCGGCGTCGTACCGGACCATGACGGCCTTCACGCCGGCCGACGAGGAGCGCCGGCGCGGGGTGCGGCGGATGAAACTCACCGCGACGGGCCTGCTGCTGTTCGTGGCCGTGGTGTACGTGCTGGCCAAGCTGGCCGGGAGCGCGGGTGCGGGGGCGTGGGCGGACTACGTCGCCGCGGCGGCGGAGGCGGGCATGGTGGGTGCGCTGGCGGACTGGTTCGCGGTCACCGCGCTCTTCCGGCACCCGCTGGGTCTGCCCATCCCGCACACCGCGATCATCCCGACCAAGAAGGACCAGCTGGGCGTCTCGCTGGGCGAGTTCGTGGGGGAGAACTTCCTGTCCCAGGACGTCGTGCGGCAGCGGCTGCGCGCGGTCGGCATCGGCGCGCGGCTGGGTGCCTGGCTGGCGGGGCCGGAGCACGCGGACCGGGTGACGGCGGAGCTGGCGACCGCGTTGCGCGGGGCGCTGACGGTGTTGCGGGACTCCGATGTGCAGGCGGTGGTGGGGGAGGCGATCACCCGTCGGGCGGGGGCGCGGGAGATCGCGCCCGGACTCGGCAAGATGCTGGAGAAGGTCGTCGCCGACGGCGGTCACAAACGGGCCGTGGACCTGGTGGTCTCCCGAGCCCATGACTGGCTGGTGCTGCACGGCGACAACGTGATGGGCGCGGTGCAGGGCGGCGCGCCCGGCTGGACGCCGCGGTTCGTGGACCGCAAGATCGGCGAGCGTGTGTACAGGGAGCTGCTGCGGTTCTGTGCGGAGATGCGGGACATGCCGTCCCATCCGGCGCGCGGCGCGATCGACCGGTTCCTCACCGACTTCGCCTCGGACCTCCAGTCCGACACCGAGACCCGGGCGCGGGTGGAGCGGCTGAAGGGTGAGGTGCTGGGCCGCGGTGAGGTGCAGGACCTGATCGCGTCCGCCTGGACGGCCGTACGGTCGATGATCGTCGCGGCGGCGGAGGACGAGCGCAGCGAGCTGCGGATGCGGCTGCGGTCGGCGCTGCTGTCCCTGGGCACGCGGATGGCGGGCGAGCCGAAGATGCAGGAGAAGGTGGACAGCTGGCTGGAGGGTGCGGCTGTGCACGTGGTGACCACGTACCGGGCCGAGATCACCTCGCTGATCACGGACACGGTGGCGGGCTGGGACGCCGAGCACACCACCCGGAAGATCGAGGCGCACATCGGTCGCGATCTGCAGTTCATCCGGATCAATGGCACGGTGGTGGGATCACTGGCGGGACTGCTGATCTTCACGGTGTCGCGGGCGGTGGGTGGCTGACGCGGGGTCACCGGACGCCTGGAACGGGGTGACGAGGGCACCCGTCGTCCTGCCGTCCCTCCGCGCCGAGGGGCGTTCTCGACGAGGAGGGAGCCCATGACAGGAGCCGAGAAGGCGTCGCCGGAAGCCGGAAGGACCATCAGCACCGCCGTCCCCGCCCGCCTCGACCGCCTCCCCTGGTCCCGCTGGCACTGGACGATCGTGATCGGTCTGGGCACGGTGTGGATCCTGGACGGCCTGGAGGTCACGGTCGTCGGCAACATCGCCAGCCGTCTGGCCGAGCCGGGCAGCGGCCTGTCGATCACGTCCGGCCAGATCACGGGCGTGGCCGCCGCGCTGTATGTGGCGGGCGCCTGTGCGGGCGCGCTGTTCTGGGGCCGGCTGACCGACCGTTACGGCCGCAAGAAGCTGTTCATGATCACCCTGGCGGTGTATCTGGTGGCGACGGCGCTGACCGCGGTCTCCTGGGAGGCCTGGTGGTTCTTCCTCTTCCGCTTCCTGACCGGCTTCGGCATCGGCGGCGAGTACGCGGCGATCAACTCGGCGATCGACGAGCTGATCCCGGCCCACTACCGCGGCCGGGTGGACCTGGTCATCAACGGCAGCTTCTGGCTGGGGGCGGTGGGCGGCTCGCTGCTGTCGATCGTGGCCCTGAACACCGGCCTGCTGCCGATGAACGTGGGCTGGCGGCTGACCTTCGCGCTGGGTGCCGTACTCGCCCTGGTCATTCTGCTCGTACGACGGCACGTCCCGGAGAGTCCGAGGTGGCTGCTGATCCACGGGCGGGACGAGGAGGCGGAGGAGATCGTCGCCGGCATCGAACGGCGGGTGGAGGCGGAGAAGGGCGTCCGGCTGCCGGCGACGGATGCCCGGCTCGCCATCCACCAGCGCAGGAGCATCACCTTCCGGGAGATCGCCCGTACGGTCTTCGGCCACTACCGCAGGCGGGCGGTGCTCGGGTTCTCCCTGTTCATCGGGCAGGCGTTCCTGTACAACGCGATCACCTTCGGCTTCGGCGCGATCCTGACGCGTTTCTTCGCGGTGCCGACGGACCGTACGGGCTACTACTTCGCGGTCATCGCCGTCGGGAACTTCTGCGGCCCGCTGCTGCTCGGCAAGCTCTTCGACACGGTCGGGCGGCGGGTGATGATCTCCTCGACGTACCTGCTCTCGGGTCTGCTGCTGTTCGGCACGGCGTGGTTGTTCGACCGGGGTGTGCTGAGTGCGGCGACGCTGACGGCGTGCTGGTGCGCGGTCCTCTTCTTCGCCTCGGCGGGCGCGTCCAGCGCGTATCTGACGGTGTCGGAGATCTTCCCGATGGAGACGCGCGCGATGTCCATCGCGTTCTTCTACGCCCTCGGCACGGCCGCCGGCGGCGTCAGCGGCCCCCTCCTCTTCGCCGATCTGACCGGCACGGGCCGGGTCGGCGACACGGTCCTGGCGTTCTCCGTCGGCGCGGCGCTGATGTGCGCGGCGGGGCTGGTGGCGGCGGCGCTGGCGGTACGGGCGGAACGGCGGTCGCTGGAGGATGTGGCGCGGCCGCTCACGGCGGTGGGGGAGGGGGCGGCGTCGGGTGCCCCGGAGCCCGGCAGGCCGGGGACGGGTGCTTCGGGGGCGCCCCCCGGCACCCAGGGGCCCTCGGCACCCCCGCCGGCGGCGAGCAGGCCGTAGACCCCTTACCGGATTCCCCGCTTGCTCAGGCCTTGCGGTCGGCGACGGCCCACGAGGCGAGGGCGACGGCGCCGGCGACACCGAGGACGGAGGGCCAGGCGCCGACCTTCTTGGCGAGCGGGTGGGACCCGGCGAAGGCGGCGACGTAGGCGGCGCCGAGCACACCCGCGGCCGTACCGCCGGCCTGCCTGCGCCACTGCTGCGCCGCGGCGGCACCGGCGACGGCGAGCACGACCCCGCCGAGCGGCCGCTTCTTCGTCCACCGGGCGACTCCGTACCCGCCGACGAGTCCGCTCGCGGCGACGACAGCGCTGGGAACCTTGGCCATAAGTGCCTCCGAATGTCGTAGAGGATGCCGAGGCTAACGCGCAGGCGCGTCGGCTTACGTAACCTGAGTCGTAGGTTGTCAACTTTCCGGCTTCGAGCTATATAAGTAGCCGTAGGGCATCGCACCCAGTGCCAGAAGAAGGGAGTGACCCGTGATGCTCATGCGTACCGACCCGTTCCGCGAATTCGACCGACTCGCGCAGCAGGTCCTCGGCAACACCGCTCGTCCGTCCGCCATGCCGATGGACGCCTACCGCGCCGGTGACGATTTCCTGGTCCACTTCGACCTCCCCGGCATCGATCCGGAGACGATCGAGCTGGACGTCGAGCGCAACGTCCTCAACGTCCGCGCCGAGCGCCGGAGCCCCGCCCCCGAGGACGCGCAGACGCTGGTCGCCGAGCGGCCGACGGGCACCTTCACCCGCCAGCTCTTCCTCGGCGACACCCTGGACACGGACCGCATCGACGCCTCCTACGAGGCCGGCGTCCTGACCCTGCGCATCCCGGTCGCCGAACAGGCCAAGCCCCGCCGCATCCGGATCGCGGGCGGATCCGCGCCCCGTAAGCAGCTGAGCAGCTGACGGATCCGGCCCACCGGACCGAGAGGCGAGGGCGGGACCGGCACTCCCGAAGTCCCGCCCCCGCCAAGGCCGTTCGGCCCCAACGAGTGCCCACATGTCTCGAACTGCCCTCCGCGTGGCGGGGTACCCCATGGGTGCCCAGCGCCTGGAGAAGGAGCCACCACGATGACCACGACGGTGACCAAGCCGCAGCCGACGACCACCCCGACTTCCACCCCGTCGCCCCGCTGGAGGGACCTGACGGAGGCCGTCCGCGAGGCGGGTCAGTACCCGACGAGCGCGGAGGCGGAACGCATCACCCGCATCGTCCTCTCCGCCCTGGGCGGCCATGTGACCGGCGACGAACGAGTGGCCCTCGCCCAGGCCCTGCCCCCCGAGGCCGGCCACGTCATCGCTTCCCAGATACCCGCGACCCACCCCCTGACGGCCCGTGAATTCGTCGAATCGGTCTCCGCCCGCATCGAGGGCTCCACCCCCGCCACGGCCCGCTGGGACGTCAGCTCGGTCCTCAGCGCCCTCGCGACCCAGCTGGGCACCCCCCTCACGACCCGCGTCCTGGCCCAACTGCCGCCGGGGTATGCGCTGCTGTTCGGGAGGGCGGACCTGTCGGCCAGGGCCTGACTCGTACGGGACCCGTGCGCAGCCCCCTGTGCCGCGTGGGTCCCCGGGCGGGCCGGTGGCGGTCCGGTCCTTGTCCTGTTCCGATGGCCGACCGCCCCGCCAACCGTCGTTGTCACTACAGTCGACTGGGGCCGCTCCGGCGGCGCATGATGTGGACGTTTGGTGTTCAGCGAGTGGGCGTTCGGCGGAGAAGGCGGGTCATGGTCAGCCAGTGGCAGTTCGAAGTCCCCACGGCAGGCAGTAAGCGACTGCCCCCGGATGGACGCTACATGGAGGCGCTCAGCAGCCAGGGTTACGGTTTCGAGGCCGCCATCGCCGACTTGGTCGACAACTCCATCGACGCCGAAGCCGGAAACGTCATCGTCCACTTCCTGCGCGATGGGGATCAGCTCGTCAGCCTGGTGGTCGTCGACGACGGCAAGGGCATGGACGAGGACGAACTCGACGTGGCCATGACGGTCGGTGGACGTCGCGGCTACGGCGAGAGGTCGCTGGGCATGTTCGGCACCGGGCTGAAGGCCGCGTCGCTCAGTCACGCCGATTCGGTGACCGTGGTCAGCCGTACGAAGCGGACTCGTCCCGCGGGTCGCCGCTGGCTCATGAAGCAGGCCAAGCAGGGCTTCGAGTGCGACATCATCGACCCGGACTTCGCCCAGGAGTTCATCGACTTCTATCAGGGGCGCCCCATCGGCTTTCAGGGCACGATCGTCCGCTGGGACGGTGTGAAGGACTTTCCCCAGCACGGCGGTGGTGGCCAGACCGACCGCTATCTGCATCGGACGGTCAACAAACTGGGACTGCATCTGGGGCTGCACCTGCATCGCTTCCTTGCGAAGACGGGGTTCCACATCACCATCTCGGTGCAGGACGTTCGCACCGGCGTCGAGTACGCGAACTACGGTGTGGAGCCGTTGGATCCGTTCGGCTATCTCGTGCCCGGTGACGCGGGCTACCCGAGCACCTTCACCGTCGACGTACCCACCCTGGGGCCGCTTGAGCTTCGTGCCCATATATGGCCCCCGCGTTCCTCTCTCGACGAGTACAAGGCCTTCGGCGCGGTATCCGAAAAGGCGGGTTTCTACTTCTATCGCCATGAGCGCCTTGTCCAGGCCGGTGGCTGGAATAACTTCCGGCAGCCGGAGCAGCATCTCGCTCTCGCGCGCGTTGCCGTGGAGCTTCCGGACGATCCGGACGGCAAGGTCTTCCGGTTGACGGTGAAGAAGGAAGGCGTTCAGGCGTCTCCCGAGTTCACAGGAGTGCTCGAGGAGGCCGAGGACGGCCGTGGGCGTACCTTCGCCGCATACCTCGCGGATGCCGAGCGTGTGTACCGTGAGGCACGCAAGCGCGCCGGCGTGGCACGCAAGCCCGCGGTTCCTCCGGGGCGGGGTATGGACCCGCAGGTACGTCAGGTGATCGAGGAAGAATTGCCGCTGACGTACGACGATCCCTTGCAGTGTCGTTGGCAGAAACTGCCCAACGACAAGTTCTTTGAGGTCGATCAGGAGGCCCGGGTTCTCCTGCTCAACCAGCGGTACCGGGCCGCCCTGCTCGGCGGTCGCAGTGGCACGCTCAACGATGCCCCCGTGGTCAAGTCGCTCATGTATCTGCTCCTGCAGGACGCATTCCAACGAGAGCGGATGGGAAGCCGCCTCAAGGACAACATCGAGCTGTGGCAAGCGGTTCTCGTCGCCGCGGCTCGCGCCGAGCTCGATCGGATGGCCGACTGATGGGTGCGGAGGAAGGCGGGGCGGAGGGTGCTGCTGCGATTCGGAGCCGCCGCTTTCAGGCACAATCGATCGAGTTGTCCTGGACTACGGTGGAGCACTATCTGGGGCGAGGGCTAGGGGCGAGCTACAGACTTTCCAGGGTCGACGATCCCCTGGTCTCGTACGAAATAGCGGGGGACGGCCGAGGGATCGCACTCCACGTCGAGCTGACGGGCCGCTACGAGGTACCCCGGTCACCGCTGTCCGTCGTGCGCATCGACACTATTCTCCACGCCGGACGAAGGATGGTGCGGCTCAGGACCCCTGAACCCGAACTCCTCCGCGACTTCCACGACCTGGCACTGTCGGTGGCGGACCGTATCGTCATCGGGGGTCGTGACCTGGCGCGGGCCTTCGAGGAGACGGTGCATGGTTGGAGTGCGCTGCTCGGCAGAGCCCGCGGTCTCTCACTCGAACGGCGTCTCGGCCTTCACGGCGAACTCGCCGTTTTGGTCAGACTGGCGGAAACCGCGGGGTGGCGAGCGGCGCTCGATGCCTGGGTGGGTCCGACCGGGGAAGAACACGACTTCGCCCTCGAATCCGCAGATCTGGAGATCAAGACGACGGCCTCGGAACGTCGGCGGCACGCCGTTCACGGTCTCGGTCAACTCGCGGAAAGCCCTGGTCGCTCGCTTTGGTTCGCGTCTCTGCGTGTCACACGAGGAGGCACCGGAGGCCGCACACTCGGGGAATCGGTCAAGGCCGCTCGCGACGCGGCGGCCGCCGAGAGCATCGCGTCGAGGACGCGCCTGGATCGACTTCTGTCCACCACGGGTTGGGACCCCGACCAACCGGACGATGAACGATGGACACCCCGTGACAACCCCCTGGTGCTACGAGCGGCTGGCATGCCACGCCTGACGCCTGGCGACCTGCCGAACGCCGCGAACGGCCGGATCGACGGGGTCACCTACATCGTGGACGTCACCGGACTTCCGCCTGCGGCAGCCCCACCGCCTGTCGATCTATCCGACCTCCGTCTTCCCTGACGAACTCCTCCCCAAGGGCATTCGTACCCTGGTACCAGAAGGAAGAGCATGACCAGCAGCCCGGCCGACGACCTCATCCTGCAGTTGCTCAGTGCGGCTCTTGCCGACATGCATACCAGCCGTCCCAAGACGCTGGTGCGCGCGCTCGCCTACCAGGCCGAGAGCCTGTCCCCGGAGGCGGAGGAACTGGCGAGCGAAGAGGTGCTGCGAGAGGCGCTCGGTCGCTCACATCCGACCGACCCGCTGGTCGAGGTGTGGCGCAGAAAGCTGACCGACTGGGACTTCCTCTCGGAGCCCGCCTGGTCGGCCAGTCCGGAACGCACGCAGGCCCGACGCGACGATGTCTACGGTCTGCTGGCTCTTTCGGAGGAGACGCGCAAGCTACTGGACAGTCTCGTCCCGGTCTCCCAGGCTGCGGTCCCGGTGATCATCAGCGACGAGTTCGTCCCTTGGTACACGCCTCAATCACGGCAGGGTCGTTCCTGGTACTGGCCGGCGTATCGGTCGTATCTGGAGAACAAGGGCTGGGACGCGGAGGCTGTGGCAGGCCTGGACGTCGCCACCGACGTGGTGGTCGAGCGTCTCGCCGACCCGACGCAGTCGGCGGCCTACCAGTCGAAGGGGATGGTGGTCGGTTACGTGCAGTCGGGCAAAACCGCGAATTTCGCCGGTGTGATCGCCAAGGCCGTCGACGCCGGCTACCGGTTGGTGATCGTCCTCGGCGGCACCATCAACATGCTCCGCGCGCAGACCCAGCGACGCCTCGACATGGAACTCGTCGGCCGGGAGAACATCCTGCGCGGGGCAAGTGAATACGAATCCGACTACGCCAACGATCCGGCGTGGGCCCAGGGCAAGTTCACCTCCTTCGGTGACCTGCCGTCCGCTCGCGGGGGCTTCGACATCGTGCGCCTCACGACGCGTGACGACGACTACAAGAGTCTCCTGCAAGGAATCACCGCACTCGAATTCGAGAAGCAGGAGCCCGCGCTGCCGCTCTTCGGCCCGCGCAACCTGCATCGATCGTCCGCGCGTCTGATGGTGGTCAAGAAGCACAAGACGGTTCTGACGAAATTGGTCAAGGATCTCAAGAAGATCAAGACACCGCTTTCCGAGATTCCCGTGCTGATCATCGACGACGAGTCCGACGAGGCGTCGGTGAACACATCCAACCTCGCCAAGCCCGACGCCGAGCGGAGCGCGATCAACCAGAAGATTTCGGAGCTGTTGCAACTCCTGCCCCGGGCGCAGTACGTCGGCTACACGGCCACCCCCTACGCGAACGTGTTCGTCGACCCCAGCGACACCGAGGACATCTTTCCCAAGGACTTCATCATTTCGCTTCCCCGGCCCGAGGGATACATGGGAGCGCGTGATTTCCACGACCTGGACTCCCCCATCCCGGACGAGGAACGCACCTTCGCGAACTCGAACGAACTCGCTCACGTGCGCAACATCACCGTGAACGGGGAGGACGACGTCTGCCTTCAGCAAGCCATGGACATGTTCGTCCTCACGGCCGCCATGAAGCTCTACCGGGAGGACCGAGGAGGTCTCGGCGAGCGGTATTTCCAGCACCACACCATGCTCATCCATGAGTCCGTGCGCACCGAGGCGCACCGTGAACTGCTCGGCAAGGTGACCGAGATGTGGTGGAACGCTGGCTACATGGGTCCGAGTGGCCATCAGCGCCTGCGCGAACTCTTCGAGAAGGACATCGCTCCGGTCTCGGCCGTGCGCGCCGACGGTCATGCGGTGCCATCCACGTACGCCGACCTCGCCCGCTATGTGGGGCCGGCCGTGACCCGCATCGGAGGAGACGACCGTCCGATCGTCGTCGTCAACGGCGACAAGGATCTCGAGACCGGTGAAGCGGACTTCGACAAGCGCTCCATCTGGAAGATCCTCATCGGCGGTCAGAAGCTCGCGCGTGGTTTTACCGTGGAAGGGCTTACGGTCTCCTACTTCCGTCGACGCACGGGCAACGCCTCCACCCTGATGCAGATGGGCCGATGGTTCGGTTTTCGAGAGGGGTATCGGGACCTCGTGCGGCTCTTCCTGGGGCGGGCCGAGACCATGGGAGCCAAGGAAATTGACCTGTATGCGGCATTCGAGGCCATTTGCCTGGATGAGGAAAGCTTCCGCAACGAGCTGCAGCAATATGCGACGATGATCGACGGCAGGCCGCAGGTCACTCCGGACCAGGTGCCGCCGCTGGTCTCGCAGCATCTGCCGTGGCTCAGGCCGACGAGCCCCAATAAGATGTACAACGCGCGCCTCGTGGAGTTGCGGTCGCCGGGCCAGTGGCAGGAGCCCACCGCCTACCCGACCAAGGCCGCCGACCTGCGATACAACACCGGCCTGTGGATGCCCGTGCTGGAGTCCTTGCCCTCGATCACCACGTCACTCGCCTACAGGTTCCCGGCCGAAGGCACGCGCGACGCCGTCACCCACCGATACGACGCGTTCGTCGGTCGAATCCACCCGAAGGACTTCCTCGATCTGATCGGCAAACTGCGTTGGAGCGCGCCGTCCCAATTCGAGCCGCACCTCGCCTATCTCACCGAGATCAATCAGGGCTCTTCGTCGGACGTCGACGACTGGTTGGTGATCGCGCCTCAACACGCCAAGCGCGGCCAGCGTCTGGCCCTCGGGGCGGACAACCGCTCCTTCGCCTGGTTCGGTCGCGAACGCAGGCGTGGCCCGCTCTTCGGCGCGATCAGTGAGCCGAAACATCGCGCGGTGCCCCATCGCATCGCGGGCGCGCTTCCCGAGTCGGGTGATCCGAGCACCGAGGGCTTGGTCGCTCCACGGCGGGGAGTGTTGGTCGTCTATCCCCTTGTGGAACCGCAGCACCGCCTGGACATCGACGCGGAAGGCCGACTTGCGCCGGAGAAGATCACCATGGCCTTCTCCTTCGTAGCCCCTGCGATGGCTCGGCGCGCCGACGGCCGCATCGTGCGCTTCACCACTATCGACTCTGCCAAGGAAGGGCAGGCGATCATCGATGCCCGTTGAGCGGGATACGGCTGCCGCCGCGTCGACCTGGCGTTACCCTCGGTGAGAGGGGCCTTGCCGTCCGGGTGTGCGGCGACTGCCGCGGTGCCGTATTCGGGACGACGAGGGGAAGCGCCACTGGAAAGCGGGGGGAGCGTGGAGTTCGGCGGAGACCTCGACCGTGACGCCGTGCCGACGAGCAGAATGACGTCGTTGGAGATCTGCGCCGGGGCCGGGGGCTTGGCGCTCGGCCTCGAACGAGCGGGGTTCGACCCCGTTCTCCTGCTCGACAACCGTCCCGTCGCGTGTGAGACGCTGCGGGCCAATCGCGCGGGATGGGACGTCCGTGAAATCGACTTGGCCGCTTTCGATCCTTTCGATGATCAGCAGGTGTACGACGTCCACCTGCTCTCGGGCGGCCTGCCCCGGGTGAAGTCGCCCGCTGCGGCGAACCGCACTCGCGGAGATGAAAACGAGCTGTCGGTACTCAAGGCGGCCGTCGACTTGGTCTACGGTGTGCAGCCGCGGGCGATCCTTTTGGAAAACGTGCCTGATCTGGTCGAAAAGGACGAATATGAACCGATGCGCGCGTACATCGGCGAAGAACTCGGCCACCTCGGCTATCGCTGCCGGTGGCACGTTTTGAATGCCAAGGACTTCGGCGTACCGCAGAGCCGGATGGTGGGCCTGCTGGTCGCGTTCAAGGGCGATCTGATCGACAGGTTCGAGTGGCCGAGGCCATGTGAAGGTCCGTGCCCGACGGTGGGGGCTACGCTTCTGGAATCCATGGGCGCACGCGGGTGGTCGGAGGCAGCCGAGTGGGCTGTTCAGGCGGATGCGATTGCCCCGACCATCGTCGGTGGTTCCTGGGAACGTGGTGGAGCGGACCTCGGCCCGACCGGTGCCAAGCAGAAGTGGGCTCGCATGGGAGTCGACGGCGGGACCGTGGCCGACCATGTCCCGGACGCGGACTTCGTCTGGGATCCCGGCATCGGACGGAGCGGCCGAGTGCGGCTCACCGTCGACCAGGTGGCCCTGCTGCAGGGCTTTCCACCAGAGTGGGAAATCGCCGGCCGCAAGACGGCGCGGTACCGACAGGTGGGCAACGCCACACCTCCGCCACTCGCACATGCCGTCGGCGAGGCCGTCGCCCGCGTTCTGCGGTCCGATGCCGGGGACCTGGGATCGAGGGGCGAGGAGTGACTGTAGGGTTGGCCGTTGCAGACCGACCGATAGGCTTCGCCACCATGACCAGCGCACCACCCGTCGGGCCGCGACGGCCCTTTCACGTCGTCGACCTCTTCGCGGGGCCCGGTGGTTTGGACATGGCAGCCGAAGTTCTGGGCATTTCGTCGATCGGAATCGAGTGGGACGACGACGCGGTGGCCACTCGGCTGGCCGCCGGTCTGAGGACCGTCCATGGTGACGTCCGTCTATTCGGGCCCGACCATCCCGACTTCAAGGACTGCAACGTGCTGGCTGGAGGACCTCCATGCCAGACGTTCTCCATCGCGGGAAACGGCTCCGGCCGTAAGGCCTTCGATCTCGTCACCGGCTTCATCCGCCGCATGCACGCCTGGTACGAGCGTGAGCGGGTCGGGAAGAACGGCGAGTGCTGGGAAGACATCCAGCGCGAGTTGGACAAGCTCGACGACGACCGCACCGGATTGGTCCTCCAGCCTCTGCGATGGGTCTTCGAGGCGATGCTCCGGCCACGTCACGGTGAAACGCAGCCGCGGCCGTTCGACGTGATCGTCCTGGAACAGGTCCCCTCCGTCATCGAGGTGTGGCACGAGTACGAGAAGGTTCTGCACGCCATCGGGTATCAGGCCAAGGCGAAGGTCTTCCACACGGAGCAGTACGGGGTTCCGCAAACACGGCGGAGGGCCGTGCTCGTGGCACGAAGGAACGGGCCCGAGCTGGCGGAACACTTCCTGCCCCCGACGCACCACCAGTACCGCAAGGGCATGCGGTCCACCGACACTCTCTTCGCCGGCCGGTCCCCTTGGGTCTCGATGGCAGACGCCCTCAAAGAGGTGTACCGGCACGTTCGTGAGGCCGAGCGGCGTCCCATGCCGTTCTGCGTCGTCTCCAACTACGGCAGCGGCGGTGATCCGAAGGCGCGCGGTCGCAGAGAATCGCACCTGCCTTCCGCGACGATCACAGGCAAGTGGAAGCGCAACCGGATCGTGGCTCTGGACGCCCGCGAAACGGAGATGGACCGCCTGAGCAACGAGGAAGCCGGAGTCTTCCAGACCTTTCCCTACCGGTACCCGTGGCGGGGCAGTGATCCTGCCCAGCAACAGCAGATCGGCAACGCGGTACCGCCGCGGTTCGGCGCGCACGTATTGAGCGCGGCGCTCGAATTGGGCGTCCCTCAGACCGACGTATGGGAGCGGCTGCTGCGATGGCGGCCGGAGCCGCAGGAGAAGGAGCCCGCTTCTCAAACCGACGCATCGGCTTGAGGGCGAGTTCCGCCTCGGCTAGCTCATCCACGGAGGCAAGTCCTTCTCCAGGCTCACTCCTTGTCGCTGCACCGGCACGGTTGTGCCCTGCGACGGTTCCACGGCCTCTTCCGGCCTACGACCACGCCGGCGGATCGGCGCCTCGGAGAGAAGTTTGTCGAAGAGAGGCATCAGGGCGTCCACGGCGTGGGTCGGGACTCGGCCGTCGTCAGGGCCGTCGGGGAGGCGGTCCCACGGCACGGCAGGAGCTTCCTCACGCTCGGCGATCCAATCCTGGAGTTCCTCCACCAGCGAGGGGGTGTCGGGGGCCAGTACGTCGTAGACCAGCGTGCTCCCCGCGGTGTTGACGGCAGAGGAGAGGGCGTTGACGTGGTCGCCCGGACGGGGAGTACCGGCCGACAGCAGCCTTTCGACTATGCGTACCAAGGCCTGAGCGGTCGGCCGATGGTCGACGACATCAAGCCGGAGCGTGGTGTTGAGGACGTCTTGCACGGCGCACGCCGTCTCCACGGGGCGGTAGTCGGGTCCGTTCCGGAAGAGTTCGGCGCCCCACCACAGCCTGGCGAAGCACTGGGTGTAGTGGGGGCCGGAGAAACGTGAACTCGCTGCGATCTCGGCTCCCTTGTGCCGCCAGGCCACGTAGTCGGGGGCGACGAGCATGGCGAGGTGGTTCCACAGTCGCCCGTCGGCCGCCTCGGACCGGGCCATGCGCACAGTGGCGTGCAGCCGTGGGGCGAGCCAGCCATCGGCGGCCGTGCGGTTGTCGTCGAAGCGCGACATCGCCTCTTCGACGAGTTCCCGGACCGCATCCGATCGCCACCGAACCTCGTGCGGCAAAGACGTGCTCGCCTTCCGCAGTGCCACCTGCGGAGGGCCCTCCTGGCCGGATTGCATGCCTCGGCTCAGATGTCTGGCCACGGCCGCGTCGGGCAGCAGACCGAGCACCTGTGGGACGTCGAACGGCACACGGTGCGGCATCAGACTGTATTCCTCTCAGCACCGTTGACGGCTCGCACCGCACGGGTCAATTTCTTGGCGATCTGGGCACGGCGGCCGGCCGCGTACTGGATGCCGGTCTGGAGCTCCGACCAGCCGAAGCCCTTCGTGCGACGCTCGTTGATCTCGTAGAGGGCGTCGGTGAACTGCCGTCCGGGGAGTACATGGGGCAGCATGGTGCGCAGTACCGCCTCCCGCCAGCCGGTGGGCATCACGGGCGTGCCGTCCTCGTCCGCGTCCAGGTTGCCGGCGGCCGTATGGAACATCGCCGTCCAGACGTCCTGGGCGATCTGAGAGGCTGCCATGTCGCGCACCGCGTGCTCGGCCGGGCTTCCCCCGGAGCCGTGCAGGATCTCCACCAGGCCTTCGACAGCACTCGTGTTGAGGTAGACCCTCGGGATGTCGCCGGACGTCTCGACGATCCAGGCCGACTCCTTGTAGGGCCGCAGCCACTCGTGCGGGCCGTCACGGAAGTCGACCTCCACGGTCTCGATCTCCCGCTGCCGAACCGGTGTGGCTTCCGCGAGATCGATGTACCAATCGTCCTCCAAGGAGCCCACCAGGCGCCCCGGCACCCCCTCCACGGTCGCGACGACCAGGAGGGACAGGGTTGCGCGCCGGAGATGGGAAGTACGCGACAGCGTTATCGATCCGGTCACGGTCCCGTCGGCGGCGCGGCGAAGACGCGTCGTGGAACGGGCATTGGTGGCCTTCTCGGTCAAGGCGGCCAGACAGACCACGTCCTGCCAAGGACCGTCCCGCAGCTCGTCCTCGGGTAGAGACGCACGCAGTTCGAGGACCGCTTCCTCCCATTGGGCGCGTCCCGATTGATGCAGTGCCACGACACGTTCCGAGGCCGAGACGTGCCGGTACGGGAGGGGCTTGCCGTCGACCGCCACGGAGACGACGTCGCAGGTGACGTCGCCGAGAAGGGTCGGATAGGGAAACACCGACTTCACGCCGCACCTCCGCGGGCCTTGGGCACGTCCACGATCAGTCGGGCATAGCCGGCGCGTACCGGGTGACTGGACGGATTCGTCACACCTCTGAACGCCGCAGTACGCACACCGGGCTCGATGACGACCGTGTCGTTCTCCACTCGGCAGGACTCCGACCCCACGAGCAACTCCCATTCCACGGAGGGCCGGCCGCCCGAACGCACGTCGAACTTGGCGATCGGGGCCAGAACCCATGGGTCCTCTGCATCCGGCAGCTTGAGATGGACGGTGACGTGCCAGGCGCCGCGATCGTCCGTGCGGGCCTCGATGTTGCGCACCGTGGGAAACGACTGGACGCGCCGCGATGCTGCGCCCAGTCCCGTGTCCAGCTTCAACAAGTCGCGTAGGACGGCAGGCCCGCCGCTCCGGGCGACCTCCCTGTTGCCCAGGAGGGAGCGTACGGTCTCGTCGATCGTGGACCGGAATTCCTTGAGGCGGGAAAGAGCGCCGCGCTGGTACGTCGTCGTCAGTTCCTCGGTTCGGTCCCACCGATCGTGTTCGGGGGGTTCGGAAGCGCGCAGGAACGCCTCGGCGAGTGCGACGTCCTCCCCATCCCGCCCGGTGGCGTAGCCGGCGAGCAGGACGGCCTGGAACGACGGCGTGCCCAAGGGCAGATCACGCGGTCGCTGTTCGGTGACGGTCATGCGGTTGCCGCGCATGCAGATCACCCGATTCGGCCGGGTGTCGTGATCGTCGGCCGGTGTGAGCAGCAGTACGGCAAGGTGTTCGCAACCCTTGTCGTTCGGGCGTCCCCGGTCCTTCAGCGGGGTGACGACCAAGGGGACCTCCGCACGTACCACTTGCTCCGAACCGGTCAGCTCTTCGACGGTGTCGCCGTCGAGGTACGCCTGCAAGGCTCGGCTGACCGCGGGGCGATGAACATGGGGGTCGACCTGCTCCTCGGGGATGTAGATCTCGCCGTTGCGCAGGGTGGTGACGCGTGCGTCGAGCAGAGGCCCGGCGGATCGGCCTCCGATCATCGCCGCCCAGAAGTCGTCCGCGAGTGACCGGACGAGTTCGTCGTGCATCTCCTGCAGGGTCTCGCTCGCTCCGGAGGCGTCGTACGCCCCCACGATGAGGAAGGACGTCCCCGGTTCGTCGACTGATCGCTGTAGGTGCAGCCTGCGCAAGGTGGCGTCGTCGGCCCACCAGGACCGGGAGACACCCTGGTGTTCCCGGTCGGTGTCCGGTTCACCAAACCAGGCGGGCCCCGCGTAAGCCGTGCCGTTCGCCTCGTGCCAAGGGAGGTCGAGGCGTCCGATCACGCGACCGACGGTGCGTCCCTCGTGAGGTTCGGAAAGGGTCGTGTTCATGAGGACGAGGCCGAAGCGGCTCGCGGCCCAGATAGTGGCCTTGCCCAGTCCGTACGAACCTCCGGCCCGCCCCGCCGCGATCTTGTGACTGTCGAGCTGGCGACGAACCACCGCAGCGAACCGGCCGTCCCCGTAATCGGGTCCCGTCAACCCGGCCGCGTTGTAGTCGTCGATGCGCAGCAGACGCAGCCGGCGCTCCCGGGAGAGGTCGTCCAGGGCGGACCGGAGACTGCGGGACACCTTCTGACTGCCCTGCGCGGCCGCCTCGTAGTGAGGAAGCAACTCCTCCCATCGAAGCGAGGCGAGGAAGGCGTCCAGATGTGCACCGTCCAACTCGTTCAAGGTGTAGTGGACGCGTACGGGCGAACCGGCGTCGTAACGCTCGTCCAGGGAATTCTGGGTTGCCTCGCGTGCCAGCACCGACAGGTCCGCGTCGAAGGCGAACGCGGCGGCGTTGCCGTATTCACGACCGCCGTCGCGGTGTGCCAGACGGTGATGCCAGCGACGCGGACGCTCGACGGGCACGTCCACGTTGCGGGTCACGACGGATGCGAGGTCCGTGCCGAGGATCTCGGCGATACGACGCTTGGCGTCGTCCCTTGGTTCGGCGCGCCCGTTGACCCAAGCGGAAACGGCGGCACGTGTCTTACCGAGCTTGACAGCCAGGTCGCTCTGCGACATGTCGGCTCGCTCAAGCTGGCGCCGAAGCCACGGCCCGAAGTCCTCTCCATACGAGACGGACGGTGATGGTTCGGACATCGCGTGCCCTACCTCCTGCCGCGAGCGCGACTCTGAGTGCCTGTCAGCCAGGGCTGTTCAGGCTAGCACCCCTTTTGACGGAGGCAGATTGTCAAAAAACGATTGACCGGACCTGGGGTGCAGGAGCATCGGCGCGGGCGTGGGATGCCGGGCGTCAGCGCCGATCGCGCTGTGCCCGGCGCGCCACCACCAGGGCGAGCACACGAGCGGCGGCCTCGACCGGGTCCTCGTGTTCCCAGACCCGTACGGACGTCCAGCCGGCCGCCGTCAGGCGTTGGTCCGTGTCCCGATCCCGTCGACGGTTGGTCTCGATCTTCGTGCGCCAGAAGTCGGCGTTGCTCTTCGGCCATGTCGCGTGCACCGGACAGCCGTGCCAGAAGCATCCGTCCACGAAGACGGCGACCTTGGCCGGTCCGAACACGACATCGGCTTCCCGCCGGACGCCCTTCAAAGGTCTGCGGTGCACCCGATACCTCAGACCCGCAGCGTGCAGAGCCCGTCGCAAGGCGATTTCGACCTGCGTGTTCCGGCTCTTCTGCCGGCTCATTCGGGCTCGGGTCTCAGGAGTGGTTTCCACCGTCCGTCATGTCTTTTCGTCGTAGCGGGACCGTCGTCGAGGGCTCTTCCTTCCTTACGATCCGTGGCAGACGTCGTACACCCGCCCCGCTCCACACCAACACTCCGCCGCCCTCTCCGGCGGCCAAGCCACCGCCCGTCCCCTCGCCGCCAGTGTCGTCGCGTACTGGGGGAGGAGGGACGGGTCGTCCGGGGAGGTCGCCTCGGAGGCGGCGAAGGCCTCGTAGGAGGGGACCGTGCCCGTGACGATGCCGAGGTTGGGGGTGCCGGAAATGGAGAGTTCGCGGAGGGAGGACTCTATGGTCGAGAGGTGGGCGGAGTGGGAGGGGTACTCCGCGGAGAGGGTGGGGTAGGCCGAGAGGAGTTCGGTCAGTTCCGGGGCCGGCCAGTGGAGGACGGCGACCGGGAAGGGGCGGGACAGGGCCTCGCGGTAGGCGCCCAGTTCGGTGCGGAGGCGGGAGATCTCGGCCTTGAGCTCGGCGGGGTTGTCGGAGCCGAGGGACCAGACGCGCTTGGGGTCGTGCAGTTCGTCCAGGGTGACCGGGGCGGTGTGGAGGGTGTCGGCCAGGGTGTCCCAGTCGTCGTGCGGCAGGCCCCGCATGCGGCGGACGCGGTGGCGGCCGTAGAGCAGGGGGTGCAGGGGGAGCGGGGGCTCCGCGGAGTCCGGGAGCAGCAGTCGCGCGGCCTGCGTGAACGTCTCCTCCGCCGACTCCAGCTCGTCGTGCGACTCCAGGGACTCCGCGATGATCACCCAGGGGCCGGGGTCGCGCGGGGCCGTGGTGCGGATGCCCTCGATGATCGCCCTGGCCTCCGCCTCGTGGCCGTACTCCCAGAGGTTGGACGCCTTCAGGGCCCGTACCAGCGACGGGTTCTCCAGGGTGGCCGGGGTGGACAGCAGGCGGTCGTAGACGGTGGTGGCCGCGGGGCGGTCGCCGGACAGCTCCAGGTGGGCCGCCGCCCGCAGGAGCAGGGTCTCCGCGTCCTCCGGGTACAGGCCGGCGGTCCGCTCCAGGCGTGCCGCTTCGGCGGTGTGGTCGACATTCTCGGCAGGCGTGTCGGGGCGCATGGGGGACACCGTACTGCCGGGCGCCGACAAACGTGAGGGCGGTCCGGTGGGGGTGATCCCTGAGGGGGACACTCCGCATGTACCGGGCGCCCAGGGGCATAACCCGGGGCGCACCCCGGGCACACAGGACCACTCGCTATCTTCTGTGCGGACAGAGACATTCACGCGGACATCCGTCCGTGTGGACACCTGGACATGGGGTCGGGATGCGGGTGACGGGGGAGCTGGTCCACGCCGATCAGGAGGGGCTTCGAGCGGCCCGGGCGGAGGAGGAGGCCGGTGGCGCGCGTGCGCTGCCCCGGTACTGGCCGCTGCTGCTCGTCGGTGCCGCCGTCGTGCCGGGCACCCTTCTCTTTCTCGTCGGCCGGTGGGGGGACGCCCCGGCCGTGCAGGCGTGGCGGACGGTCGCTCTCGCGGTCACCGTGCAGGCGCTGCCGTTCCTGCTGCTCGGCACGGCGCTGTCCGGGGCGATCAACGCGTTCGTGCCCGAGCGGGTGTTCCGGCGCATGCTGCCCCGGCGGCCCGTGCTCGCCGTGCCGGTGGCGGGGGTGGCCGGGGTCGTGCTGCCCGGGTGCGAGTGCGCGTCCGTGCCGGTGGCCAACAGCCTGATCGGCCGGGGGGTCACCCCGGCCGCCGCGTTCGCCTTCCTGCTGTCCGCGCCGGCCATCAACCCCGTCGTCCTCACCGCCACGGCGATCGCCTTCCCCGGCGACCCGGCCATGGTGCTGGCCCGGCTGCTCGCCTCGCTCGCCACGGCCCTCGTCATGGGGTGGCTGTGGCTGCGGTTCGGCAGGAAGGAGTGGCTGCGGCCCGCCGTACGGCACGCCGGGCACCAGAGCGGGCACAGCCGCCTGGACGAGTTCCGGACCGGGTTCCAGCACGACTTCCTGCACGCCGGCGGGTTCCTCGTGCTCGGGGCGATGGCGGCCGCCACCTTCAACGTCGCCGTGCCGCGCTCCGTGCTCGCCGCCTTCACCGGGACGCCCTGGCTGTCCGTGCTCTTCCTGGCCGCCCTCGCCGTGCTGCTCGCCGTCTGCTCCGAGGCGGACGCCTTCCTCGCCGCCTCGCTGACCGGCTTCCCGCCGGTGGCGCGGCTGGCGTTCATGGTGGTGGGGCCGATGGTCGACCTGAAGCTGATCGCGCTCCAGGCGGGGACCTTCGGGCGGGCCTTCGCCGTACGGTTCTCCGCCGCCACCCTCGTCGTCGCCGTCGCGTGCAGCGCGCTGATCGGAGGTGCCCTCCTGTGAAGCGGACGCTCCAGTCGGGCCTGCTCGTCCTGTGCGGGCTCGGCCTGCTGCGCATCTCCCTCGCCGGCGACCTGTGCCTCCGCTACGTCAAGGAGAGCATGCGGCCCCTGCTCATCGCCTCCGGGTGCGTGCTGGTGCTGCTCGGGATCGTCGGCGCGGTCCTCGACCGGAAGCGGCACGAGCAGGAGTACGACGGCCATGGGCACGATCACTCCCGGGTGCCGCGCGTGGCCTGGCTGTTGCTGCTGCCCGCGGTGAGCCTGCTCTGCTACGCCCCGCCCGCCCTCGGCGCGTACACCGCCTCCCGGCAGCCACCCGAACCCGTCTCCCACCAGGGCGAGTTCGGGCCGTTGCCCGCCATCTCGCCGTTGCCCATGACCCTGTCCGACTTCACCAGCCGGGTCCGGCAGGACCGCGCGCGGGCCGTCAAGGGGCGCACGATCCTGATGACCGGCATCGTCACGCCGCACGGCAAGGGCGGCTGGGACCTGACGCGGATCATCATCAACTGCTGTGCGGCGGACGCCCAGTCGGTGAAGGTGCGGGTCTACGGCGGACCCGTGCCGCCCGCCGACACCTGGGTCACGGTCACCGGGACCTGGCACCCCGGCGGCACGCTGGGCACCGGTTCCGCGGCGGTCGCCCTCGACGCCCGTACGGTCCACAGGGTCCCCCGGCCCGTCAACGGCTACCAGGACGCCCTGCCGCTGCCCACCACCCGCACCCGGTGAACCCGGCACAGACTCTGGTGAGTTGAGGCTGCCCGGCCTACCATGCGGGCGGCTGCCGGTGGAGGTGGTGTGCGGAGGCGGACCGCGGCGGGAGTGCGGGTCGTCGGGCACGGGGACCTGCGCCGGCGTGCCCGGAGGCGGCGGGCCCTGAGGGGCGGGGGCGAACTGCTCGTCACCGTCGGGGCGCTGTTCCTGCTGCTGGTCGTGCGCCGGCTGTGGTGGACCGACCGCCCTTCACCACCTGCACGCCCGAGTTCACCTCGCGGTACCGGATGGTGGTGTGGGGGAAGCTGGTCTCGACGCGGTCCCGGTAGGGGCCGTCCCTCTTCCCCCCAGGCACTACTTGCGTTCCCGCAGCACCAGCACCCCGACCGCGCCCGTCAGCGCCAGGCCCGCCGAGACCAGGAGGGCCAGGTTCGTGCCGTGGGCGAGGTGGCCGCCGGAGGTGGCGAGGGCGATGGTGAGGGCGACGCCGACGCTGGAGCCGATGTAGCGCAGGGTCTGCTGGGCGCCGGAGCCCATGGCGGCGCGTTCGCGGGGGACGGAGTCGACGGCGAGGAGGGGGAGGGCGCCGTTGAGGAGGCCGCTGCCCACGCCGCCGATGATCAGGCCGGGGAGGAGACGGGTCCAGGAGCCGGAGCCGATGGCGCCGAGCATGGTCAGGACGGCGGCGGTGTGCAGGGCGAAGCCCAGGGCGAGTTGGACGCGCGGGGCGATGGGCAGGCGCTTGACCTGGAGAGCGACGGCGAAGCTCAGGCCGGACCAGAGCAGGAGCAGGCCGGCCGTGGCCGGCGGGGAGAGGTGCATGGTCTGCTGGACGACCGCGGGCAGGTAGCTGAAGACGGCGATCACCGCGAGGCCCGTGAACAGGCCGCCCGCCGAGGAGGCCAGGAAGCCGGGGCGGCGCAGCAGGCCCAGGTCGATCATCGGGGTGCCGGAGCGCCGTTCGACGGCCACGAAGAGGGCGATCAGCGCCACGGCCGCCGCCAGCAGCAGGCCCACCGGCGCGCGCAGCCAGCCGTCCCGGCCCAGGGTCAGCGCGGCGACCAGGGCGACCAGGGCCAGTCCGAAGGTCAGCGCGCCGGGTATGTCGGGGCGGCCGCCGCGCGGTGCGCGGGACTCGGCGAGGGTGCGGCTGCCGAGCGCGGCCAGGAGGAGGGCGGCCGCGCCGAGGACGCCGTAGCCGACGCGCCAGTTCGGGAGCGCGGACGCCACCAGGGGGCCCGCCGCGATGCCGCCGCTGACGAACGCGCCCCACACGCCGGTCGCGTGCAGCCGGCCGCGCGGGCTCGGGAAGGCATGCACGATCAGACCGAGGGCGCTGGCCAGCAGGGCGGCGCTGGCGGCGCCCTGGGCGATGCGGGCCAGGGTGAACTGCCAGGTCGACGTGGTCAGCGCGCCGAGCGCGGTGGTCAGGCCCAGGGCCAGGGTGCCGGCGAGGAAGATCCGGCGGCGGCCGTAGTCGTCCGCGAGGCTGCCGGCCACCAGGAGCAGGGCGGCGAGGCCCAGCGGGGTGCCGTTCAGGAGCCAGGCCTGGCCGGAGAGCGGGGTGTGCAGGGCGGCCGCCGTCTGGGGGAGCGTGACCATCGGGGCGGTGTAGTTCATCAGGGTCACGGCGGTCGCGGCGCTGACGAGGGCGAGGGTGGCGCGGGGGCGGGCGGGGGTGTCGGGCCCGGCGTGCGGCGCCTCCGCCGTGCGCGCCGTATGCGCCGTGCGAGTCCCGTGCACCCCATGTACCCCATGCACCTCATGCATCCCATGCACCCCGTGCGCCTCGCCCACTGCGGCGGAATCGAGCCCGGTCATGGCAAGTCCTCAGTTCGGTCATTGAACCTAGTTGTCCCGGCCACCGTAACACGGTCGGTTCGTTCACTGAACCTATCGTCGGAAAGTGGCTACAGTGGAGGCATGGCACTGGGCAAGGACTACGCGACACAGGAGTGCTCGATCGCCCGCGCGCTCGAAATCGTCGGCGAGCGCTGGACGCTGCTCGTCGTGCGGGACGCGCTCTACGGCGTACGGCGCTACAACGACTTCCTCGTCCACCTCGGCATCCCGCGCGCCGTCCTGGCCGCCCGCCTCCAGACGCTGACCGCGGAGGGCATCCTGGAGAAGCGCCGGTACCAGGAGTCGCCGCCCCGGGACGAGTACGTGCTCACCGAGCGCGGCATCGCGCTGTGGCCCACCCTGCGCGCCCTCGGGGCCTGGGGCCGCGACCACTTCGTCGACGGCCGGCTGCGCTACTTCCGGCATGCCGCGTGCGGCACCGAGATCGGGCCGTACGGCGAATGCGCCCTGTGCGGAACCGCGGTGCCGGTCTCCGACGTTGTCATGGAACCGGGCCCCGGGCTCGATCCGGACCCGGCGGACCCGGTCAGCCGCGCCCTGCTCAGGCCGAAGCGGCTGCTGGAACCGCTGGAGACCGAACAGGCATAATCGGCGGACACGGACGCCGGTCGGGGAAGGGGGGATGACGATGAGCCGCGGTCGGAGCCGTGCCGTCGGGTTCCTGCTGGCTCCCCTGTTCCTGCTGCTTCCCCTCGCGCTCCTCGACACCGGCGGCCTCACCACCGCCGTCGCGCTCGCCGCGACCGCCGCCGCGGGTTCCGCGCTCGCCCTGTGCACCCTGATCGCGGCCCGCTGCGTACCGGCCGTGCCGCGCACCCGTATCCGCACGGCGATACGCGACCGAGCCCGGCGTACGGCCTTCCTGCCCCAGCGCGATCCCGACGCGCCCGGCCGCCGCAGGCCCCGGGCGCCCGGACGGACCCTCCCGGCGACCACCGCGTAGGGCACTCCCCGTACTCCGTGTACTCCGTGACCCCGCGCGGGTCGTCCTGCCGACATCACCTCACCCGGCACGACGAGACCCCCGGAGGGCTCACCCATGTCCGTCTTCTCCGTGTTCGCACACCTGGTCGAGCGGCTCGCCGACCTGCTCGCACCGGTCTGCCACGGCGCCGCGACCGCCGCCGCGATCGTCCTGTTCACCGCGCTCGTACGACTCCTCGTCCACCCCCTCTCCCGGGCCGCCGCCCGGGGTCAGCGGGCGCGGGCCGCCCTCCAGCCGAGAATCGCCGAGCTGCGCGAGCGGCATGCCAAGGACCCCGAGCGGCTGCGGCGGGCGGTCCTCGAACTGCATACCGAGGAGAAGGTCTCGCCCCTGTCCGGCATCCTGCCGAGCCTGCTCCAGCTCCCCGCCTTCTTCCTGCTCTACCACCTGTTCTCCGGCACCTCGGGCAACGCGCTGCTCGCCCACCGGCTGTTCGCGGCGCCGCTCGGCGGACGATGGGCCGACGCGCTCGCCGGCGGAGGGGTGTTCGGCGGGGCCGGGGTGGTCTACCTGGGGCTCTTCGCGCTCGTCGCGGGCGTCGCCTTCTTCACTTACACGCGTACGAAGAAGCAGATGGCGCAGAACCCGGTCATGGCCGCCGCCGGTGGCGAGGAGCAGGTGCCGGGGCTCGGCGCGGTCGGCAAGGTGATGCCGTTCCTGTCCTTCCTCACGCTGGTCACCGTGGCCGTCGTACCGCTCGCCGCCGCGTTGTACGTCGTCACCAGCACGACGTGGAGCGCGGTGGAACGGGCCGCGCTGTACCGGCAGCCGTAGCCGGGGGAGCCGGAGTGACGGTCCAGTACGTGAACAGGGTCTTGCCGGGTGGACGGGGGAACCGGAGGATCATCCGGTCCTCCGACGGCCGCACACGTCGGCCGGGCGCCCGCGACCGAGGGAGATGGTGACCATGAAGCTGCTGCGAGTGGGGACGGCCGGGGCGGAGCGGCCCGCGCTGCTCGACGCCGACGGGACCCTGCGCGATCTGTCCACACTCGTGGACGACATCGACGGTGCGTTGCTCGCCGACGCGGCCGCGCTCGGCCGGGTGCGGGACGCGGCCGCGGCCGGTGAACTGCCCGCGCTGGACGCGGCGGGGCTGCGGATCGGGCCGCCGCTCGGGCGCATCGGGAAGATCGTGTGCATCGGGCTCAACTACCACGACCACGCGGCGGAGACCGGCGCCGAGCCGCCCGGCGAGCCGGTCGTCTTCTTCAAGGCGCCGGACACGGTGGTCGGGCCGAACGACACCGTGCTCGTGCCGCGCGGCTCCGCCAAGACCGACTGGGAGGTGGAGCTGGCCGTCGTCATCGGGCGCCCGGCGCGGTACCTGGAGTCGGCCGAGGAGGGGCTCGCGCACGTCGCCGGGTACGCGGTCGCGCACGACGTCTCCGAACGGGAGTTCCAGATCGAGCGCGGCGGGACGTGGGACAAGGGGAAGAACTGCGAGACGTTCAACCCGCTCGGGCCGTGGCTGGTGACGGCCGACGAGGTGCCGGACCCGCAGCGGCTGTCGTTGAGGCTGTGGGTCAACGGGGAGCTGAAGCAGGACGGCACGACCGCGGAGCAGATCTTTCCCGTGGGTGAAGTGGTGCGGTACGTCAGCCAGTTCATGACGCTCTACCCCGGCGACGTGATCAACACGGGCACGCCGGCGGGGGTGGCGCTGGGGCGGCCCGAGCCGAAACCGTATCTGCGGGCCGGGGACGTGGTGGAGCTGGAGGTCGAGGGACTCGGGCGGCAGCGGCAGGAGTTCAAGGACGCGTAGCCGCTCCGCCGGGAGCGCGGGGAGCTGCGACTTCGTCGTCGGGCGCGGGTGGTCCGCGCGCCCACGCGGCGGAGCCGCGGTCCGGTCCCGCGCCCCGGGGCGGGACCGGTCACCTCAACAGCAGGGCCAGCCTCCGCCATTGCTCCCTCGGAAGGGCGGCGCCGGGGTTCTCCGTCACCACCTGGAGGGCCACGTGGTCGGCGCCCGCCTGGTGGAAGGCGCGGATGCGCGAGCTGATCCGGTCGTCGGTGCCCCAGGCGAAGACCGCGTCGATGAGGCGGTCGCTGCCGCCGCCGGCGACGTCGTCCTCGCCGAAGCCGAGACGGAGGAAGTTGTTGGTGTAGTTGGGGAGTTCGAGGTAGCGGGCCAGGTAGGCGCGGGCGATGTCGCGGGCGCGGGTCGGGTCCGACTCCAGGACGACCTTGAACTCCGGGGCGAGCAGCGGCCCTTGGCCGAGGATCTCGCGGGCCTCGGCGGTGTGCTCGGGGGTGACGAGGTAGGGGATGGCGCCGGCCGCGCGGTGGCCGGCCAGGGTCAGCATCTTGGGGCCGAGCGCGGCGAGGACGCGGCGGCCGGCCGGGACGCCCGCCTTGTCCAGCTCGTCGAGGTAGTCGACCATCGCGGAGTACGGCCGGTGGTAGCCCTCCACCCGGGGGCCGTGACTCACACCGAGGCCCAGCAGGAAACGGCCGGGGTGCGAGGACTCCAGCCGGGCGAAGTCGGCCGCGGTCGTGGCGGCGTCCCGCTGCCACACGCTCTGGATGCTGGTGCCGACGGTGATGTGGCGGGTGATCCCGATGAGCGGGGCGGCGTTCTCGGCGGTGCTGTTGCCGCCGAGCCAGATGGCGCCGAAGTCGAGTTCCTCCAGCTCGGCGGCGGCGTCCTCCTGCTCGCCGCGGCGGGCGGGGTCCTCCGCGCGCAGCCCGACGTCCCAGACGCCGTGCCGGCCGAGGCGCTCCTTCAGCGGTCCTGTGGTCTCACTCATGCGTGCGATCCTCCGGGTGGTGGGGCGGTGCTGCTGCGATCATCACGTCTGTGCCCACTGCCAACCGGAGGGCGGTCCCGCTGATTCCCCGGGTTCCCTCAGTCGGTTGATCCCCGGGTTCCGTCAGTCGGTCGAACGGCCGAGGAACTCCTCCAGCGCCGCGACCACCAGCCGGTGGTCCTCGATCTGGGGCAGGCCCGAGACGGTCACCGCGCCGATGACGCCCGCGTCGGCCACCCGGATCGGGAACGAGCCGCCGTGGGCCGCGTACTCGTCCGGGTCGAGGCGGGAGGAGTCCTCGAAGGTGGTGCCCTTGGCGCGGAAACGGGAGCCGACCAGGTAGGAGGAGGCGCCGTAGCGCTCGACGACCCGGCGCTTGCGGGAGATCCAGGCGTCGTTGTCCGGGGTGGAGCCGGGCAGCGCCGCGTGGAAGAGCTGCTGGCCGCCGCGGTGGATGTCGATGGCGACCGGAGCCCGGCGCTCGCGGGCCAGCTCGACCAGCAGGGAGCCGAGGGCCCAGGCGTCGTCGTACGTGAACCGGCGCAGGACCAGGCGGTCCTCCTGGGCCTCCAACTCCTCGATGGAGGGGGCGAGTCGCTGGTCCGTCATCGGAGGGTCACCGTCACCTTCTCCTGGGCGGACCTGCGGGCCGCCTCCAGTACGTCGAGGGCGGCGGCCGCCTCCAGGGCGGTCACCGGATTGGGTCCTGCGCCGACGAGGGCGGCGGCGACGGCGGCGTAGTAGGCGGGGTAGTCGCCGGGCAGGGTCTTCACCGGGGTGCCGCCGCCGGTCAGCGGGGACTCTCCGGCGCCGATGCGGCCGTACAGCGACTCGGGCTCGGCGCCCCACTTGGGCCCGGGGCGCAGGCCCTCGCGCAGGGCGGCCTCCTGGGGGTCGAGGCCGTACTTCACATAGCCCGCCTCGGAGCCCGACACGCTAAAGCGCGGGCCGAGTTGGGGGCTCGTCGCGGAGACGTGGAGGTGGGAGCGGACGCCGCTGGTGTGGGTGAGCGCGATGAAGGTGTCGTCGTCGGTCTCGGCACCCGGGCGGCGCACGTCCGTCTCGGCGTACACCGTGGCGGCCGGGCCGAACAGGACCAGGGCCTGGTCGACGACGTGGCTGCCGAGGTCGTAGAGCAGACCGCCGATCTCGGCAGGGTCGCCGGACTCGCGCCAGCCGCCCTTGGGCTTCGGGCGCCAGCGCTCGAAGCGGGACTCGAAACGGCGTACGTCACCGAGCGCGCCGTCCTTGAGGAGGGCGCGCAGGGTCAGGAAGTCGTTGTCCCAGCGGCGGTTCTGGAAGACCGACAGGAGCAGGCCGCGCTCCTCGGCGAGGGCGGCGAGGGCGCGGGCCTCGGCGGCGGTGCCGGCGACCGGCTTGTCCACGACCACGGGGAGGCCCGCTTCGAGGGCCGCGGTGGCGAGCGGGACGTGCGTCCTGTTCGGGGAGGCGAGGACGACCAGGTCCAACTCGCCCGCGCGGGCAAGGAGTTCCTCGGCGGTCCGGGCGAGCGTCACGTCCGGGAAATCGTCGCGGGCCTGCCGCTGCCGCTCGGGGTTCGAGGTGACGACCGTGTCGAGGGCGAGGCCCTCGGTGGCGGCGATCAGGGGGGCGTGGAAGACGGAGCCGGCGAGGCCGTAGCCGATCAGGCCGACGCGGAGGGAGGTGCTCATGCCCCCCACTTTGGCAACGCTGTTGCCAAAGTGCAAGCGGCGGGGAGAATGGGCGTGTGAGCGAGGACAGGGTGAACAGTGGGCGGGCCGGAGCGAACCTGGGCGTGGTGCGCTCGCACAACAGCGCGCTGGTGCTGTCCCTGCTGCGCGGGGCCGGGGCGGACGGGATCAGCCGGCTGGAACTGGCCGAGCGGACGGGACTGACCCCGCAGGCCGTCAGCAAGATCACCGGTCGGCTGCGGGAGGCGGGGCTCGCGGCGGAGGCGGGACGGCGGGCGTCCACCGGGGGCAAGCCGCGGACGGTGCTGCGGCTGGTGCCGGAGGCGGGGCACGCGGTCGGGGTGCAGATGGACCGGGACGCGCTGCGGGTGGTGCTCGTACGACTGGACGGGGCCGTGGTGGGGGAGCGGCGGGAGGAGCTGGACCTCGGGGCGGGGGCGGAGGCCGTGCTCGGGGCGGTCGTGGCGGCGGTGCGGGAGACCGTCCGGTCGTGCCTGGGGCCCTTCGGGGAGCTCGCGGAGGCCGGGTCGCTGCTGGGGGTGGGGGTGGCGCTGCCGGGGCCGCTCGATCACGCGCGGGGAGTGCTGCACCGGATGACCGGTTTTCCGGGGTGGGACGGGTTTCCGCTGCGGGACGCGCTGCGGGAGCGGTTGGGGGTGCCGGTGGTCGTGGACAAGGACACGAACGCGGCGGCGGTGGGGCTCGCGGCGGGAGGTGAGGGCGGGTCCTTCGCGTATCTGCATCTCGGTACGGGGCTCGGCGCCGGGCTGGTGATCGGCGGGCGGGTGCACCGGGGGGCGCGGACCGGGGCGGGGGAGTTCGGGCATCAGGTCGTGCAGCTGGACGGTCCCCTCTGCGAGTGCGGGGACCGGGGGTGCCTGGAGGTGCTGTGCCTGTCCGCCGTGGCGCGGGGCGAGGTGGAGACGGCGGCGCGGGTGCTGGGGGTGGGGGCAGGGAACCTGGTGGGGCTGCTGGACATCGACCGGGTGCTGCTCGGGGGGCGGACGGTACTGGGGGATCCCCTGCCGTTCGTGCGGGGGGTGTCGGGCGTGCTGGACGCGCGGGCGCGGCGGGAGGGGCTGCGGGAGGGGGTCGCGGTGGGGGTGGTGCGGCAGGGGGAGCGGGTCGTCTCCGAGGGTGCGGCGGAGATGGTGCTGGGGGCGGGGGTGTTCGGGAGGGGGGAGGGGTGAGCGGTACGCCTGCCCGCGGTGGGCCCCGAAGGGCGCGGGGAACCGCGCGACAAGCCGTACGCGGCACGTGGCCGCGACGTACGGCCTGTCCGGCCAAGACCCCGCCGGACAGGCCCGCGCCCTGCGCCCGAGCGGTCCTCAGCGCTTGAGTGTGAAGGTGAAGTCGCCCGAGATCCTGCCGGTCAGGCGCACCGCCGAGACGAGTCTCCCCTCCGTGATCAGGCGCTCGACCTCGGCCCGTGACAGACCGCAACCGTCGGCGACGAGCCGTGCCGGTCGGACCGGGACGCGCGCCGCGAAGCGGACCGAGATGTCGATCACCTCGCGGTCGAGGTGATCCGATCCCCCGGTGTCGAGCCGCCAGGCGCCGTCCCAGTCGAGGGCGACGCGGTTACGGCGCCGCACGACCGCGTCCTGGAGCAGCTCGGCCGCCAGCGCGGGATCGTTGTCGTGCATCCGGTCCAGGAACGCGGGCCGTACGGAGCGCACGTTCGCCCGCTCCAGGATCGTCACCTTCGTGGTCTCCCCGCACCCGGTACACAGCGCGAGGAGCCAGGCGTCGAGGAGCTTGTGGTGGGCGTTGACGCGGAACTTGCCGTTCGCCCGGAACCGCTCGGACGCGCACGTGTGGCAGCGACGCACGACGAGTGGCAGGCAGGTGGGTATGACCACCCAGTTTGCGAGCACAGAAATACACCGTTTCCAGTGAGAAGACCGCAGCAGGAAGCAGCGCGGCGCACAGGTGCGACGCGCGACAGATCAGCGCTTGGGAGGTCTCACACGGTGTACAACGGCACGTCCTTGCCTGGGCGACTCGGTCCGGCGGCACGGTAGCGGCGCCCGGCGGCGCCGGGCCACCGGTTTTCGCCGCCTCATGGCCGACCCCGTCCGCCCTCATGGCCGACCCCGACGCGTCGCGAACGCCGAACCCGTATGCGGGTACTCATGCTGGTGGAGTTGCTCGTGGGAGAGGAGGTGCGGAGTGATGTCGCTGAAGGCGAGAGTGGTCGTCGGGGCGGTCGGGATCGGCCTGCTCTGTGTTCCGGGCGGCGGACCGGCCGTCGCGGCGGGGGGCGCGAGGGTCAGGTACTGCGGAGTCGATCCCGCTTCCGGGCTCGGCGTGCTCGCGGGCAAGCGGGTGGCCTGCGGCGTGGCCATGCGGGTCGCGGCCGCCTACACGAAGGTCTGGCACGGCTCGGCCGGGGCCGACGTGCACGCGGCCGGTTCCCGGTGGAAGTGCCGGGAGCGGCAGGGGGACCCCAACCCGTACCAGGCCTGCGTGGATGTCCGGGACCGCGGACGCGTGGTCACGCTGTCCTCCTGAACCGCGGCCACGGTTGCCTGCGCCCGTTCGCGGCCGGTGCCGTCGCGCTCCTCGCGTCCTCCGCCGCGGACCTGCTGCGCGGCATCGCCGACGGCGGCCACCCCGGCGCCGCCCAACGGCAGGCGAGGCAACGGGCCGAAAGCGTGCGCAACTCGACGGCCACGGAGGCCGAGCGCGTCTGCGCGGCCACCTCCTCCTGACCGGCCACCCCCTGGCTGATCGCCTGCTGACGGACCGTCTCCCGCCTGATCGCCTCCCGGCTGGGCCCTCCTGGCTGCCTCCTGGCCGGTCGCCTCCTGGCCGGTCGCCTGCTGGCCGACCGCCTCCCGGTTGACCCTCTCCCGGTCGGCTCTCTTCCGATTGGTCCTCGCGGTCGATGGCCTTTCGGCGGGACCCTTCCTGGCCCCGGCTGACCGTCTCCCGGCTGGCCCCCTCCTGGCTGCCCCTTGACCGGTCGGCTCCTGGCGGGCCGTCTCCCGGTCGGCCCTCTCCCGGTCCCCTCTCCCGGTTGGTCCTCGCGGTCGATGGCCTTTCGGCTGGCCCCTCCCTGGCCCCACTGACCGCCTCCCGACTGGCCGCCTCCCATCTGGCCCTCCCGGCCGATCGTCCCCCGCCTGCTCGCCTCCGCGTCCGCCGCCTCCGTCACCCCGTCCGCCGCCTTCGCCACCCCGTCCGCGGTTCGCCGACCGGTTCCCGACTGATCGCTCCCCCCCCACCGCTTCCCGGCCGACCGCTTCCCGGCTGGTCACCTCTGCCCGCCGCCCCGCCCCGCCCCGCCCCGCCGCCCCGCCCGTCGTCCCGTCCACCGGTCCGGCGGCCGGTCCCCGACTGATCCGCCGATCGAGGGGCGTCCCGGGCCGCCCCGGAGTGGCATCGCGCACCCGCGCCCCCGGCCCGGCATGGTCATGTGTCCATGCGACTGTGTACGTCCCTGTCCCCCGGCCGCATCGCCCTCCGCTCCCTCGGCCTCGCCGCGGCCGCCGCCCTCGTCCCCCTCCCGGCCCTCGCCCTCCCCGTGGCCGCCACCGGCACCACCCCCGCCCCCTCCTGCGGCTCCCCCGGCGAGCACACCTTCCCCCTCGCCACCCGGATCCGCGGCGGCCCCACCGAGTACCGGCCCGGCGGCGACCACAGCACCTGGTACATCGACCTCACCAACACCACCAGCCGCTCCTGCGTCGGCATCCACCCGGTCGTCGTCCTCGTCGACGACCGGCAGGTCCTGAGGGCGGAACAGGCCCGGCTGGACTTCCACGACGGCACCCGGGTCCGCCCGGTGACGTTCGAGAGCACCGACGAGAAGGAGCTGGTAGGCGTGTTGGACGCACCCGGATTCGGTGGTTTCGGTGTGCCGCCCGGCAAGACCGTCAGCGTGCGGGTCCGCCTAGCGCTCACCCACGACGCCGCCGTCCCCGACCAGGTCACCGCCCACGCCGCCGCCGTACAGCGCCGCGGCCGGGACGGCGACTGGGTCGGGGAGTCCAACGCCTACCGGTTTGGGGTCGGCACGGAGGTGTCCCCGGCTCCCGAGCAGTCCGCGGAGCAGGACCCGGACGCGGACCGGACCCCGGTCGCACAGGACCTGCCGGGTACGGGTACGGGCGCGGGCACCAGTACGGCACCGCGGCCACCGCAGGCCACCACCCCCACCGTGACCTCCCCCTCCGGCCCCCCGGCCACCGCCGCCCCCGACCCCTCCCTCCCCATCGCCCAGGACGCCCGGGAAGCCGGCGAACGCGCCCGCGAACTCGCCCGCACCGGCCCCGCCCTCACCCACGGCCTCCTCGCCGCCGCCGGAGTCCTGCTCTGCGTGGCGGGCGCCGCGTTCCTGCCGGCCCGCAGGCGTCGCTGACTTGAGGTGGCCCCACCCCCGTCTGCGACGATCCCTGCGTGGACTACCCGTATGAGCAGGCCCCAGGCGCCCCCGTCCGGTCCGGCATCCCCGAGCACGGCAGGATCCCGAAGTACTACGCGGTGAAGGCGAGGATCGCCGCGCTGCTGGAGCAGCTGGGGGAGGACAGCGTCATCCCGACCGAGCGGGATCTCGCCGAGCGGTACGACGTCGCCCGCGAGACCGTGCGCCAGGCGGTGCGGGAGCTGGTCCTGGAGGGGCGGCTGCGCAGGCGCGGGCGCGGGACCGTGGTGGCCGGGCCGAAGCTGGCCCAGCCGCTGTCCCTCGCGAGCTACACCGAGGGCGTGCGCCGCCAGGGCCGTACCCCCGGTCGTACCCTCGTCACCCTCGACCGCTTCCCCTGTCCGCAGCCGCTGGCCGCCGAGACCGGGCTGACGAAGGGCGAGCCCGTCTGGCACCTGGAGCGCGTGCTGCTCGCGGACGAGGAGCGGGTCGGCCTGGAGAGCACGTACGTCGCCGTCGAGCGAGTGCCCCGGCTGGACTCGGACTTCGACGCCGACTCCTCCTTCTACGGCTATCTCGCCGCCCAGGGCATCGGCTTCGGCGACGCCGACGAGCGCCTGGAGACCGTGCTCGCCACCCCCCGCGAGGCCCTGCTCATCGGCACCCCGCCCGCCCTGCCGATGCTGCTGATCCACCGGGTGTCCCGGGACACCGACGGCCGGCCGCTGGAGCGGGTGCGGTCGCTGTACCGGGGGGACCGGTTCTCCTTCACCGCCCACCTCCAGGGCTGAGGCACTCCAGGGCGTCCTTTTCGCCGCGAAGATCCGGAGACGCCCACCCCTCGTAGGTCACGTTAAGATAACGGGTCTAGTCCAAACGTGATGGGTAGTTCACACCCCCGTCGACCGGCGGACGTTTCCGGTTACCGGCCTCCGAGGAGCGTGGGCGTCGTGAGAGTGACAGTCGTCGGAGGCGGCGTGGTCGGCACCATGCACGCCTGGCAAGCAATCGAACGTGGCCACGAGGTCGTACAGATCGAGCGGGAGGCCGAGGCGCGCGGCGCCTCGCTGCGCAACTTCGGCCAGATCTGGGTCAGTGGCCGGGCCGGGGGAGAAGAGCTGGAGACCGCGCTGCGGGCGCGGGAACTGTGGGAGGGCATCGGCCGCCGGGTGGCCGGACTGGGCTTTCGCGCCAACGGCTCCCTGACCCCGGTGCGCACGGACCTGGAGCTGGCCGTCGCCGAGACCGCCGTGGCCCGCGCGGACGCCGCGGCCCGCGGCTACAAGCTGCTGACCCCGGGCGAGGCCCGCGCGGTCAACCCCGCCCTGCGCGGCGAGTTCATCGCCGCCCTGCACTGCGAGCGGGACGCCGCGGTCGAGCCGCGCACCGCGCAGCTCGCCCTGCGCGAGGAACTGCGCAAGTCCCCCGGCTACACCTTCCTGCCGGGCCGTGAGGTCCGCGAGGTGGTCGGCGCCGGAACCGTCCGGGACGACCACGGCGACGTGCACCACGCCGACACCGTCGTGCTGGCCACCGGCGCCTGGCTCGGCGGGCTGGTCCGCGAGCTGGCCGGCCCCGACCTGCCCGTGCGCCGGGTCCGGTTGCAGATGATGCAGACCGAACCGCTGGGCGAGGCGCTGCCGACCTCGGTCGCCGACGGCGACAGCTTCCGCTACTACCCGGCCTACGCCTCCCCGGCGCTGGACGCGCTCGACGCGGGCCAGCCGCAGCCGCGGACCGCGGCCGCGCACCGGATGCAGCTGCTCATGGTCCAGCGCGCCGACGGCGGCCTGACCATCGGCGACACGCACGAGTACGAGCACCCCTTCGCCTTCGACACCGTCGAGGAGCCCTACGAACACCTCACCGGTGTCGTGGAGGGCCTGCTGGGCCGGCCGCTGCCGCGCATCCGGCGCCGCTGGGCGGGCGTGTACGCGCAGTGCACCGACGCGACCCGCGTCGTACACCGCCAGCAGGTCGCTGACGGGGTATGGCTGGTCACCGGTCCCGGTGGCCGGGGCATGACCTGCTCCCCCGCGATAGCCGAGACCACCGCGAACGAACTGGGCTGGTGAGCACCCCGATGACCCACGCAGAGACCACCACCGACATCCGGCTCGTCGTCCTCGACATGGCCGGCACGACCGTCGCCGACGGCGGGCTCGTGGAGCGCGCCTTCGCCGTGGCCGCCGCCGAACTCGGCGTCCGGGAGGGCACGGCCGAGCACGCCGAGCACCTCGCCCACGTCCGGGCCACCATGGGCGAGTCCAAGATCTCCGTCTTCCGGCACCTGTTCGGGGACGAGGAGCGGGCCCGGCGCGGCAACGCCGCCTTCGAGAAGGCGTACGGCGAACTGGTCGACGGCGGCCTGATCGCCCCCGTCCCCGGCGCCCGCGAGGCCGTCGGGGAACTGCTCGCGAGCGGCCGTACCGTCGTGCTGACCACCGGCTTCGCCCGGACCACCCAGGACGCCATCCTCGCCGCCCTCGGCTGGCGGGACCTGGTCCCGCTCACCCTGTGCCCGGCCGACGCCGGCGGGCGCGGGCGGCCCTTCCCGGACATGGTCCTGGAGGCGTTCCTGCGCACCAAGGCCGCGGAGGACGTACGCCAGGTCGCCGTGGTCGGGGACACCTCGTACGACGTGCTCAGCGGGGTGCGCGCCGGGGCCGGCCTCGTCGTCGGGGTGCGTACCGGGGCCCACGGCGACGAGGAGTTCCGCGCCGCCGGTGCCACCCACGTCCTGGACTCGGTGGCCGGTCTGCCCGCCCTGCTCGCGGGAGCCCGGTGAGATGAGCATCCGCTTCGATTCCGTCACGGTCGCCTATGACGGCAATGTCGTCCTCGACGCCCTCGACCTGACCGTCGAGCCGGGCGAGGTCATGGCGCTCCTCGGGCCCTCCGGCTCCGGCAAGACCACCGCGCTGCGGGCGGTCGCCGGATTCGTCCGGCCCGCGTCCGGGCGGGTGCTCCTCGGCGGCCGGGACGTGACGGACCTGCCGCCGTACCGGCGGGGCATCGGGATGGTCGTCCAGCAGTACGCGCTCTTCCCGCACATGCGGGTCGACGAGAACGTGGCCTTCGGCCTCAGGGCGCGCGGGACGGCCAGGAGCGAGATACGCAGGCGGGTCGCCGAGGCACTGGAGATGACGGGCATGGCCGCCTACGCCCGCCGCCATCCGCGCGAGCTGTCCGGCGGACAGCAGCAGCGCGTCGCCATCGCCCGCGCCCTCGCCATCCGGCCCGGCGTACTGCTCCTCGACGAGCCGCTGTCCGCGCTCGACGCCCGGCTGCGCTCCGGGATGCTCGCCGAACTCGCCCGGCTGCACCGGGACCTGCCCGACGTCTCCATGCTGTACGTCACCCACGACCAGGTCGAGGCGCTGACCCTCGCGGACCGGATCGCGGTGATGGACAAGGCGCGGTTGCGGGCCTGCGGAACCCCGCGGGAGCTGTACCGGGCGCCGGCCGACGAGTTCACGGCGTCCTTCGTCGGCGGCGCGAACCTGCTGCCGGTGACGGTGGGTTCCGAGGGCGTCGAGTTCGCCGGTACCGAGGTGAAGGTCGACACGGCGGAGGCGGTCGCGGGGGCGCGGGCCACGCTGTGCGTCCGGCCGCATCTGGTCGGGCTCGGCGAGGGCCCCAACCAACTCACCGGTGTCGTCCGGGAGATCCAGTGGCGGGGGGCCACGCACCGGCTCTACGTCGAGGTCGGTGAGCACGATGTCGTGGCGGACGTAAGGGAGTCGAAGGACCCGCCGCGGCGGGGCGACGAGGTCACGCTGCACTTCGCGCCCGACGACGCGGTGCTGCTGCCCGCGGGGGTGAGTCATGGCTGAGGCCGTCCGGACGGCGCCGGCCGTGCGGGGAGAGGCGCGCCGCCCGCGGTCCTTCGGCGCCGTGGTGTGGGCCCTGCCCCCCGTCGCCCTCCTCGCCCTCTTCTTCCTCTACCCCCTCGCCCTGGTCGTCCAGCAGTCCTTCCAGCCGGACGGCGGCGGGACCTCGGTCCGGCCGTACGCCGACGTGTTCGCGTCGGAGGCGTTCCGGCGGGCGCTGTGGACCACCGTGTGGCTGGCTCCGGCCTCCACCGCCGGGTGTCTGGTCCTCGGGTTCCTGCTCGCGCTGGTGATCGCGTTCGTGCCGTTCCCCGGGGCCAGGGCGGTGGCGCGGTTCGTGGACGTGTTCCTGTCCTTCCCGTCCTTCCTGATCACGCTGGCCCTGCTGTTCATCTACGGCAGTGTCGGCATGGCCAACGGGGCGTGGACCGGCCTCACGGGCGCCGCGCAGGGGCCGTTCCAGTTCCTGAACACGCCCTGGGGCGTGCTGCTCGCGGAGATCACCTACTTCACGCCGTTCGTGATGCGCCCGCTGCTCGCCGCGTTCTCGCAGCTGGACACCGCCCAGCTGGAGGCGGCCAGTTCGCTGGGCGCGCGGGCGCCGCGGATCGTGCGGAAGGTGATCCTGCCGGAGGCGCTGCCCGCGCTCGCGGCGGGCGGCAGCCTCGTCCTGGTGCTCTGCCTCAACGAGTTCGGCATCGTGCTCTTCACCGGCGCCAAGGGCGTCACCACCCTGCCGATGCTGGTCTACGGCAAGGCGATCCTGGAGTCCGACTACCCGGGAGCCTGTGTGGTCGCCGTCGTCAACGTCCTCATCTCCGTGGGGCTCTACGGCCTCTACCGGGTGGTGAGCCGCCGTGCTGGTGCATAGCCGAGGGGCCAGGTGGGCCCTGTGGGCGGTGTTCCTCGTCCTCTTCCTGCCGCTGTTCGCGCTGCCGCTGCTCGTGGTGCTCGGCGCCTCCCTCGCCACCCACTGGTCCAGCGTCCTGCCCTCGGGCCTGACGCTCGCCAACTACCGCTCCGCGACCCGGGGCGAGGCCCTCCAGGCGCTCCTCACCAGCCTGCTCACGGCCGCCGGCGCCAGCCTGCTCGCGCTGACCGCGGGCACCTGGGCGGCGCTCGCCGGGGCGGCCCTGAAGAAGCGCGGCAAGCGGGTGCTGGACGCCCTGTTCATGCTGCCGGTCGCCGTGCCCTCGGTGGTGGTGGGCCTGTCGGTCCTGGTGGCCTTCTCCAAGCCGCCGCTGCTGCTCAACGGCACCCGGTGGATCGTGATCCTCGCGCACACCGTGCTGGTCACCGCCTTCGCCCACCAGTCCGTGTCGGCGGCGATCACCCGCCTCGACCCGGCCTACGAACAGGCCGCCGCCTCCCTCGGCGCCCGGCCCTCCTACGTGCTGTGGCGGGTACGGCTGCCCCTGCTGCTGCCGTCCCTCACCGCGGCCGCCGGCCTCTGCTTCGCCCTGTCCATGGGCGAGTTGAGCGCCACGATGATGCTCTATCCGCCGGACTGGACCCCGTTGCCCGTCCTGATCTACGCGGCCACCGACCGCGGCGCGCTGTTCAGCGGCTCCGCCGTCGCCGTGGTGCTGATGGCCGCGACCCTGCTCGTCCTGTTCACCGTCTCCCGGGTCCGCACCCGGGCGTCGTACCGCTGACCGCTCCCCCCCCCGATCGCCCCGAGAACGCCAGGAGTTCCTCTCGCCATGTCCAGAACCCGACTCTCGCTCGCCATAGCCGTCACCCTGCTCGCCGCCCCCGCGCTGTCCGCCTGTGGTTCCTCCTCCGCCGCCTCCGACGCCAAGGAGGTCACCGTCTACAGCGCGGACGGCCTCAAGGGCGAGAACGGCGACGGCTGGTACGACAAGGTCTTCGCGGACTTCACCAAGAAGACCGGTATCAAGGTCAAGTACGTCGAGGGCGGCTCCGGCGAGATGGTGCAGCGCGCCCTCCGCGAGAAGAGCAACCCGCAGGCCGACGTGCTGGTCACGCTGCCGCCGTTCATCCAGCAGGCCGACGCCAAGGGCCTGCTCCAGAAGTACGAGCCCGAGGGCTCCACCGCGGTCAGCGGGGCCGACAAGGCGCCCGACGGCACATGGACCTCCGTCGTCAACAACTACTTCGGCTTCGTCTACGACAAGAAGGAGCTGACGCGGGCGCCGAAGACCTGGGACGACCTGCTGGACGCGAAGTACAGGAACAAGCTCCAGTACTCCACCCCGGGCGTCGCCGGCGACGGTACGGCCGTGCTGATCCAGACCATGCACGACCTCGGCGGCAAGGACCAGGCCCTCGCCTACCTGAAGAAGCTCCAGGCCAACAACGTCGGCCCGTCCGCCTCCACCGGCAAGCTCGCGCCCAAGGTGGACAAGGGCGAGCTGCTCGTCGCCAACGGCGACGTCCAGATGAACTACGCCCAGTCCAAGAGCATGCCCAACCTGGGCATCTGGTTCCCGGCGGGCAAGGACGGCAAGCCCTCCACCTTCGCCCTGCCCTACGCGGCGGGCCTGGTCACCAAGGCGCCGCACAGCGCGAGCGGCAGGAAGCTGCTCGACTTCATGCTGTCGCGGCAGGCGCAGGCCGAGGTCAGCTCCATCGGGGGCGGGTTCTCCGCCCGCGAGGACGTCAAGGCCACGGACGCCAACGCCGTCGCCCTCACCAAGCTGATGGACGGCGTCCAGTTCTTCCAGCCGGACTGGAGCGACATCGACAAGAACCTGACGTCGTACGTCGAGGACTGGAAGTCGGCGACCGGAAGCTGATTGATTGACATCGCACTGCCCCCGGTCCGCACCGGGGGCGGTGCCATGCCGCCCTCTCCACCCGGAGGTTTCCGTGCCCCGTACACCGAAGGTGCTGGTCATAGGCCTGGACGGCGCGCTCCTCAGCCGTATCGAGGACGCCGGCGCGCCGCACCTGGCCGCGCTGATGGCCGCCGGGCTCACCGCGCCGAGCCGTATCGAGCCGCACGCGCCCACCCTGTCCGGGCCCGGATGGGCCACCATCCTCACCGGCGTGTGGCCCGACAAGCACCACGTGCGGGACAACACCTTCGGCGGCGGCAGATTCGCCGAGTACCCGGACTTCCTCAGCCGGGTCGCGACGGCCGCTCCCGGCCTGGACACCTGCGCGGTCACCTCCTGGGCCCCGCTCGCCGAGACCGTCTTCTCGGTGAAGGTCCGCACGCGGGTGGCCACGCCGCGCGCCGAGTACGACGCCGGTACGACGTCCCGGGTGATCGCCGAGCTGCGGGACGGGGCACCGGACGCCCTGTTCGTGCAGCTGGACGGCATCGACCACGCGGGCCACGAACACGGCGCCGCCTCGCGGCAGTACCTGGAGGCCATCCGCGGCGCGGACGCCCACGTCGGACAGATCGTGGCCGCGGTCGGGACGCGCCCCGCGGACGAGGACTGGCTGGTCATGGTCACCGCCGACCACGGCCACACCGACGCCGGCGGCCACGGCGGCCCCAGCCCCCAGGAGAGCCGGACCTTCCTGATCGCCGTCGGCGGCGGCCTCGCGCCCGGCTCGGTCCGCGACGACGTGCGGATGCCGGACGTCGCCGCCTGCGCCCTCGCCCATCTCGGCATCGCCCTCGACCCGGCCTGGGGCCTGGACGGCCGCCCCCTGCACACCCCTGCGGCTACCCGCTGACCGACGGGGTACGGATCGGCCACGGCTGACTAGGCTGGGGTGGTCGGTACGCCGTGGTTCCGGCGCCCCCGCTCGAAGATCCCACGCATGCCAGGAGACGCACAGCATGGCAGACCGCAGGCCGATCGAATCGTGGCTCACCGACATGGACGGCGTCCTGATCCACGAGGGCGTGCCGATCCCCGGTGCCGAGGACTTCCTGAAGAAGCTGCGCGACTCGGGGCGCCCCTTCCTCGTCCTCACCAACAACTCCATCTACACCGCCCGCGACCTGCACGCCCGGTTGCGCCGGATGGGCCTGGAGGTGCCGGTGCCGAACATCTGGACCTCGGCCCTCGCCACCGCCCAGTTCCTGAACGACCAGCGGCCCGGCGGCAGCGCCTACGTCATCGGCGAGGCCGGCCTGACCACCGCGCTGCACGACGTCGGCTACGTCCTCACCGACCACGAGCCCGACTTCGTGATCCTCGGCGAGACCCGCACCTACTCCTTCGAGGCCATGACCAAGGCCGTCCGGCTGATCAACGACGGCGCCCGGTTCATCGCCACCAACCCCGACAACGTGGGCCCCTCCACCGAGGGCGCCCTGCCCGCCACCGGCTCGGTCGCCGCCCTGATCACCGCCGCGACCGGCCGCAAGCCGTACTTCGTCGGCAAGCCCAACCCGCTGATGATGCGCGCGGGCCTGAACGCGATCGGCGCCCACTCCGAGACCTCCGCGATGATCGGCGACCGGATGGACACCGATGTGCTGGCGGGCCTGGAGGCCGGCATGCGCACCTTCCTGGTGCTCAGCGGGGTGACCCGGCCGGAGGACGTGGACCGGTATCCCTTCCGGCCCTCCGAGACCGTGGACTCGATCGCGGGTCTGGTCGATCTGATCTGAAACCCTGCCTCACCCGGATGGAGCAGCGGGGCGCCCCCCTGGGATGCGGGGGCGGCCCGGCCGGGAGAACCTCCTGAGTGTCTGGAGGTTCACGATGGGCTCACTACCCCTCACTGTGTGCGGCGGTCTGCTGGCCGTCGCCGCGCTCGGTACGACGGCCCCCGGGGCGCACGCCGCGGACGCCGGCACCCTCGCCGCGGCGCCCGAAGCTCCCGCACCGGGGGCCGATGTGACCCTGCGGGTCAGCGGCTGCACCGGCCGGCAGGCCACCGCCGCCTCCCGCGCCTTCACCGCCGACGCCCGCCTCACCGGCAGCCAGGGCACCCTGTCCGGCAGGACCCGAGTCGGCTCCACGGTCGGGCCGGGGTCCTACGACGTCAAGGTCGCCTGCGCCGACCGGGTGGTCAGCGGCACGATCAGGGTCGTGGCCGAGGAAACCATGGCCAGGAACGATGCCGCGGCCGAGGACGACGCCATGGCCAGGAACGATGCCGTGGTCAGGAACGACGCCATGGCCAGGAACGACGCCGCGGCCGGGAACGATGCCGTGGCCGGGGTCGCGGCCAAGGACAAAGGAGCCTCCGCCGTCCCCGTCGACGCGGGCGCCGATGCCACCGCGCACTTCGCCACCGTGGCCACCAGCGGCTCCGGCCCCGGCACCGCCCAGGCCGTGACAGGGCTCGCGCTCGCCTCGATCGCCGCCGTCGTGGGCCTGCGCGCCCGCCGCCCCCGGCGTCCTCACTGAGCCGGCCTCACCTCGGCAGCCGGAGCCCGCCTCATCCCGACAGCCGGGTCCGCACGTTCCCGAAGTGGTCCCTCATGGCACGCTCCGCCCGCGGCGAGTCCCCGGAGCGGACCGCGTCCAGGATCTCCCGGTGCCGGCGGCAGGTGACGCGGGGGTCCTGCGGCACGTCCACCAGGTCCAGGCGCACCCGGTGGAAGGCGTCCCAGAACGCCTCCAGCACCTCGCTGAGCAGGGCGTTGTCCAGGCCCCGGTAGAGCGTGGCGTGAAAGGCGCGGTCGGTGTCGGCGAGGCCGGCACCCTGCGCCGCCTGCTGTTCCATGCGGTCGACCAGCGCGTCCAGCTCGGCCAGGTCCCTCTCCGGCAGCCGTCCGGCGAGGCGGGAGACCAGGCCGGTCTCCACGGCCTCGCGCAGTTCCAGGAGCTGGAGCAGGGAGTCCTCGCCCCGGTAGTGGCCGACGACCGTGCGGAAGGCGAGGCCCTCGATCATCGGGGCGAACGACATCGGACCGACGTACGTCCCGAAGCCGTGCCGGATCTCCACGATGCCCATCGCCTGGAGCGCCTTCAGCGCCTCGCGCACCGAGTTCCGGCTCGCGCCGAGGAACTCCATCAGCTCCGGCTCGGTCGGCAGCGGGGCCCCCGGGGGCAGCCGCCGGTCCACGATCAGCTTCTTGATCCGCTCCTGAAGGTCCCGCGCCGCCATGGCCAGAGGGTAGCGGCCCGGCATCCGAAAAGGCCCTCCGCCGTGCGCGGGGCCAGGCCAGGCCCCGGCGCCGGGGCGTGGTGGCGAGCCCCCGCTGACGACGCGTCCGCGCGGCAGACCGTCGCGGGGCGGGACGGGCCGACCGGCCCGTCCCGCCCCGCGATGCGCCGTGCGGCCCCCGGCCCGCTCGCCGTCCGGGCACGGAGGTCACCGCTGCGAGACGGTGCCGTCACTCAGCCGACGGCCACCCCGCTGGGGGCGGTGCCCACGGGGATCGTGACGATCACCGTCCTGGTGACCGGATTGATCACCGAGACCGTGTTGGACAGGAGGTTGGTCACGAAGATATGGCCGCACAGCGGGTCGGCGGCGACTCCCGTCGGTGCCTGGCCGACCGGAACCGTCCCCGAGACCGTCCCGCTCTGCCTGTTGATGACGGACACGGTGCCGTCGCCCTGGTTGGCGACGTACGCGTTGCCGCGCCACAGCGCCAGCGCGATGCCGAAGGGGGTGGCGCCCACCGGAATCGTCTTCGTGACCGAGTTGGTCCTCGTGCTGAAGACGGAGACCGCGTTGGCGGCCTGATCGGTCACGTACGCGAGGTGCCTGGACTCGTCCACGGCCACCGCGACCGGAGTGTCGCCCACGGGAACAGTGGCTGTCACCGCATTGGTGGAGGATCTGATGACGGACACGTGGTTGGCGTTGATATCGGTCACGTAGACACGGCCGAGCCGCTCGGCGGCGGCGACGGCGAACGGGCTGCCCCCGACGTTGATGGTCGCCGTGACCGAGTTCGTGGCCGTGTTGATCACCGAGATCGTGCCGGAGGTCTCGTTGGCTACGTAAACCCGTCGCCGCGAGGAGTCCACCGCGACCCCGTAAGGCCCTGTGCCGACGGGGATCGTGGCGGTCACCGTGTTGGTGGCCGTGTTGATCACGGATACCGAGTTCCCGCCGTGGTTCGTCACGTACGCGCGCTGGAGGTGCTCGGACACCGCCACGCCGAAGGGCGTCTCGCCCACCGGGATGGTGCCGATCACCCTGTTGGTGGAGGTGTTGATCACGGACACCGCGTCGTCGGCCTGGTCGGCCACGTAGACGCGGTGGTCTCGCCAGCCGTCGTTCCCCCCGGAATGCCACGTCGACACCCCCGCCCTCGAATGCTCCGTCGCGGCCTGCGAGCCGGTGGCGGGGAGTACGAGGGCGAACAGGGTGACCGCCGCGGTGGTGAGCGAGAGCCCGCCGCGTCGGGCGAGGGCCCCGCGGAGAGTTCGGGTTCGGGAGGTACGCGCCGCCCGCGGGTCGTGTGTGACTTGCATGGACACTCTCCTGACAGTCAGTGGGGTGACCGAGAACGAGGACCGCTACGGACGTGAGGGGGCCACGCTGGCGCTTCTTCACCGTTCTCTCACATGCGATCTTGCGGGGTGCATCAGGACCACGCCACAGGAGATCGCCTGGATGAGCAACACGATCACACGGGGGTGGGAGGCCGGGCGTGCGTCCCCGGGACGTTCGGGGCAGCCCGATCGCGATGGCACGGCGCGCCTCGGCCCTGGCCGGCGGCGCGAGCCACCTGCCGCCGTGGTGAAGGGAGATGGGCCGAGCGGATGACATCGGCACGGGGACACGAAAGGGCGGTGGTACGCCGCCGCCGCGCGTCGCTCGCCCCTTGCCTCGACACCTTGGAACGAGGGAGCAGGTGACGGGCCGACAGCGGGCACGGAAGAGGGGCCGGGAGGCGCACGCGCCACCGTGTCGGTCCGCGCCGATCCGGGTCGTATCGGCGCTCACCGGGCGATGGTTCCGGTCACGCTGTGGACGCGCGTCAGTCGGCGCCCTCCGAGCTGGCACCGACTGACGGATCCACCGTCCCCACGGCGGAGCTGCCCACCGGCATACGGCGGCGTCGCCTTGGTCCTTCCGTTGACGGGAAAGCCGACGGCCGTTTGCCGAGCCCCGTCCGGGGCTGTCGACCGGCGTGGATGTTTCCATTGCAGCACCCGGCGCCGAACCTCATCAAGAATTCACCGGTACCTCTCACGCCCGTCGGGTGCACACAAGAGAAAGCGTCGATGTACCACCCCTGTCACGCGTCCGAGTGCGCGTCGGCGGCTTCCTGATTCCGCTTTTCCGTGCGGGCGCGCATGAGCGCTTCTTCGAACTCCCGGGCGGCAGCCACCCGGGAGGAATCGGCCAGCAGCGACTGGAAATGATCCACATATCCGCTGCACAGGCTGGACCGTAAATCGACGGACAGCCGGACGGCCGACGTGGCGGTGGCGCAGGCATCCTCCACTTCCCCCGCCCGTAGTTGGGCCGTGGCCAGGAGAAGGAGGTCGATGGTCCGTCTGCGCTTCCGGGACCCGGGGTGGGCCGAGAGGGCTCGGGTCGCTTCCCGCATCGCGAGGTCCGGCTGATCCAACGCGAGGCAGCAATGGGCCAGTTCACCGGCAAGATACGCCTGGTCGAAGTTCTCGGCCCACTCCGGTTCGCTCTCCGTCCCGGCCTGTGCCAGCGCCTCCCGGGCCTGTACCGCGGCGTTCCGGTAGGCGGGGAGGTCACCGACGACGGCGTGCCCGCGGGCCTCCGATGCGTGCAGGAGCGCGCGGAGCGTGGGTGGGGCCGGCTGCGGGCTGCCCTGGAAGGCGATGCGGGCCGCCTGAACGACCATCCGCGTGTGGCCGGAAGAGACCGCGAGGTGACAGATACTCCTCGCGATGATGTATGCGCCGTAGCCGCGATCGTCCGCTGCCTGCGAGAGCCGCAGGGCCTGGATGTAATAGCGCTGTGCGAGTCCCGGTCTGCCGATGTCGACCGCCATGTAACCCGCCAGTTCCGTCAATCGGGCCGCGCAGGCGAAGAGCCGGCGTCCCGTGCGCTGGCTGTACGAGCCCTTGAGGAGCTTCGCGACCAGGGTGTTGAGGCAGTGGACCGCGATCGGCCTTATGTGGCCGCTCCCGAAACGGTGGTCGGCGGCGGCCAGGTCCTGGGTGATCACGCGCACCGTCTCGATGTCCGCCGCGCCGACGTGGCATCCGGCCGACCGCGAGACGTCCGTGTCGGCTTGGCCTGCCAGCCAGTCCCGGCACGATGCGAGAAGACGGGGCGTGCCCACGCTGGAACCTTGTGCGTAGGCGGGGCGCCCTGCGTCGGCTCGCCATAAGCCGCAGACCTGGTCGATCGCTCCGGACAAGGGAGGCACGAAGGTGAGTCCCGCCTTGGGCGAGTGCCGTGCCGTGAAGTCCGCCATGCCGATCTCGGCGACAGTGACCTCGCGGTTGAGCTTCCTGCTCAGCACCTCGGCGACGATCTGGGGGGTCAACCCGCGTGCTTGCTGGCCCTTCAACCAGCGGCTGACGGATGTCTTGTCGTAACGGAGGTCGAGTCCGTATTCGGCACCGCACAGGTTGATCCGGTGTGCCAGCCCCGCATTGGACACACCGGTTTCCTGAACAAGTGCCTGTAAAAGTCGATTCGGTTGACGGCCCAACAGGGGTCGAGCGGCCATGACACGCTCCTGCATATTTCGCTGATTCTCCGCGTGTTCTGCATAGCATACTCTGCCCCCTGTCCTTGGCCTGGGCATATGCGAAGGGGTGATGAATGGGGGGTCTACAGGTGTTCATGGTGTTGACCGCCCGTCAACCGGACTATCGAAAAGTCGAACGCGGACCGGGGTATCCCGGTCCGCGTTCATGGTGACAGTTCCGAGCTAATCGATCAGGCAGGTGTCCCCGGCCGTCCCGGAAAGGAGGCTCGCGCCCGCCGGCGTGTAGTTGCCGCAGTTGTTCAGCGGGTTGGTGGTGACGACGGGAGCCGAGAACCCGGACAGAAAGCCCGGGCTGTCGCTGCTCACCGCGATCGCCCCGGTGTCGGCCGACGCGATCCCGGCGCCCGTCATCACCAGGCTGCCGACGGCAACGGCAGCGAATGACATCCTTTTTGCGAAGGTCACAGGAGTCTCCTGAGTGAAGTGCCCCGCTCGGGTTGGCGGGGTGTGGTCACACGGGAGAACGAGCGTCGATTTTCCGCAGTAACGCGGACCAAGTGCTCTCGCTCACTTGGCGGATGGTACTTCGGTACGGGCCTGTCGTGTCGCTACCGCGCACCACCGCTGTTCGAGGAGCCGGCTTGCCGGAGCCGCCGTGGCGAAGGGGGCGCCACGGCGGCTCGCGGAGGAGGAACGGTTGCCCGAGCGGCACCGCGGAGGGTGCCGCTCGGGCGTGCTGCGGCGTCTCTGTGAGAACGAGCCGCCTTCGAAGGGCCGATCAGGCGAGGACGAGTGAGGCGGTGGCGCTGGACGCCGCGAAGGAGGACGTTCCCGCGAAGGTCGCCGTGTAGCGGCTGCCCGACCGGATGATGGTCTGCGGATCCACGGTCGCGTTGCTGAGCTGCGCCACACCGGAGGCGTTCGTCACGGCCGTACCCAGCGTGGTGGTGCCGACCTTGAAGGTGATCGTCTGCCCTGGCACGGGTGCGCCGGAGCTGAGCACCGTCAACGTGGCCTTCAGGGTGGAGACATGGGCGAGGCCGTCAGAGCCGATCGTGGCCGTCCCCGCTGTCGCCGTCAGGTTCGTTGCGGCCGGAGCCCCGCTCGTGACCGTCTGAGTGACCACCGGCGAGGTGGAGGGGTTGAAGGTGGCGCTTCCGTTGTAGACGGCGGTGAGGGAGTGGGTGCCGACGGTGAGGCTGGAGGTGGTGAGGGTGGCGGTGCCGCCGACGAGGGTGCTGGTGCCCAGCAGGGTGGCGCCGTCGAAGAAACTCACGGTTCCGGTCGGCGTGCCGGTACCCGGCGGCACGGCGGCGACGGTCGCGGTCAGCGTGACGGCCTGACCGACGGTGGACGGGTTGGGGGTGGAGGTGAGGGTGGTGGTGGTCGATGCCTTGGTGACGGTCTGTGTGTCGATGGGGGAGGCGGAGCTGCCGAAGTTGGTGCTTCCGCTGTAGACGGCGATGAGGGAGTGGGTGCCGACGGCGAGTCCGGAGGTGGTGAGGGTGGCGGTGCCGCCGCTGAGTGGTGCGGTGCCGATGAGGGTGGCGCCGTCGAAGAAGCTGACGGTTCC
>NZ_JBSFLI010000017.1:0-175143 GCF_053598955.1 Streptomyces sp. NPDC001056
GGCTGGGGCACGGTCGAGGGCCGTACGGTCTTCGTCTACGCCCACGACTTCCGGATCTTCGGCGGCGCGCTGGGCGAGGCCCACGCCACCAAGATCCACAAGATCATGGACATGGCCATCGCGGCCGGCGCGCCGCTCGTGTCCCTGAACGACGGCGCGGGCGCCCGCATCCAGGAGGGCGTGACCGCGCTCGCGGGCTATGGCGGCATCTTCCGCCGGAACACCGCCGCGTCCGGAGTGATCCCGCAGATCTCCGTGATGCTGGGTCCGTGCGCGGGCGGCGCGGCGTACTCGCCCGCGCTGACCGACTTCGTCTTCATGGTCCGCGAGACCTCGCAGATGTTCATCACCGGCCCGGACGTGGTCAAGGCGGTGACGGGCGAGGAGATCACCCAGAACGGCCTGGGCGGCGCGGACGTGCACGCCGAGACGAGCGGCGTCTGCCACTTCGCCTACGACGACGAGGAGACGTGCCTGGAGGAGGTCCGCTACCTCCTGTCCATGCTCCCGGGCAACAACCGCGAGAACCCCCCGCGGGTGGAGTGCGCCGACCCGGCCGACCGGCGCTGCGAGGCGCTGGCCGACCTGGTGCCGGAGGACGGCAACCGGCCGTACGACATGACGAAGGTGATCGAGGAGATCCTCGACGACGGCGAGTACCTGGAGGTGCACCAGCGCTGGGCGCGCAACATCATCTGCGCGCTGGGACGGCTGGACGGCCAGGTCGTCGGCATCATCGCCAACCAGCCGCAGACGCTCGCCGGCGTGCTCGACATCGAGGCGTCCGAGAAGGCGGCGCGCTTCGTGCAGATGTGCGACGCGTTCAGCATCCCGCTGATCACCCTGCTGGACGTGCCGGGCTTCCTGCCGGGCGTCGGCCAGGAGCACGGCGGCATCATCCGCCGCGGCGCGAAGCTGCTGTACGCCTACTGCAACGCCACCGTGCCGCGCATCTCCCTGATCCTGCGCAAGGCGTACGGCGGCGCGTACATCGTCATGGACTCCCAGTCGATCGGCGCGGACCTGACGTACGCCTGGCCGACGAACGAGATCGCGGTGATGGGCGCGGAGGGCGCCGCGAACGTCATCTTCCGCCGCCAGATCGCCGAGGCGGAGGACCCCGAGGCCCGCCGAGCCGAGCTGGTCAAGGAGTACAAGGCCGAGCTGATGCACCCCTACTACGCCGCCGAGCGCGGCCTGGTCGACGACGTCATCGACCCCGCCGAGACCCGCGAGGTCCTGGTGAGGTCGCTGGCGATGCTCCGCACGAAACACGCGGAGAGCCCCGCCCGCAAACACGGAAACCCCCCTCAGTGACGGAGGCCCCCATGTCCGTGTCCATCCCCTCCCCCCTTTCCCCCGTCTCCCCCGTCTCCCCCGTCCCCCCCATCCGCGTCGAGAAGGGCGAGGCCACCGACGAGGAACTGGCCGCCCTGACCGTCCTCCTGCTCAGCCGCACCGCCCTGCCGGGCCCCGGCGCGGACACGTCGTCCCCCGGCACGACCTCCTGGCGCCCGCATTCCTTCCACGCTCCGCACAGCTGGCAGCGGGCGTAGGGGTCCGGCGAACAGCCGGGGCGCGCGGAGGGCGGCGCCCGCCGTACGGCCGGGTGCCGCGGTACGACCGGACGCGCGTCCCGGTGGCGCCGCTCACCCCCGGACCAACGTGACGTCCTGGTCGGTCACGGCGTGGAACACCGGCAGCGGGACGAGGCCCGACAGGCGCAGTTCCATCACCGTGGCCTGGACGTGGGCCGCGCCGGGCTGGAGGGTCTCGCCGCTGACCGTCCCGGAGTCGGACCAGGAGTGGGTCGTACCGTCGCATCGCGCGATGCTGCCGCCGATGCCGTGCTTGAGGCGGGGGTCGCGCTGGCTCAGGGAGGACGTCACGAAGACCGGGCCGGTGCTGCCGGTGCAGCGGTAGGTGCCGGTCAGGGTGACGGTGCCGTCGGCGGCGAGGCGGCCGACCGTGTCGACGGTGACGGACTCGCCGGGGGCGGCGGAGGCCGGGCCCGCGGCGAGGGCCAGCAGGGCGGCGGCGCCGAGGGCCGCGGCGAGGGCGGGGCGAACAGGCATGGGTACCTCCGGGTTTGTCCCGATTCAGAGGCTCCACTGGTACCCGGCGCCCGTCCCTGCGGGCGTGACCGTCACCCGGGCGGTGGCGCGTCACGGCAGCACGGCGAACCCGTCCAGCTCCACCAGCGCCTCCTCGTCCCACAGCCGGACGACCTCCACGACGGCCATCGCCGGATAGTCCCGGCCCGCCGCGGCCCGCCACAGGCGCCCCAGTTCCCGCGCCTGGGCGCGATACGCGGCGACATCCGTGGCGTACACCGTGACCCGGGCCAGATCCGCGGGCGTGCCGCCGGCCGCGCGCAGGGCGGCGAGCAGGTTGTCCAGCGCCCGTTCGAACTGCTCGGCCAGCGTGTCGCCGGTGATCTTCCCGTCGGTGTCGAGTGCGGTCTGCCCCGCGAGGAACACCACCCGGGACCCGGCCGCGACGACGGCGTGCGAGAACCCGGTGGGCGGGGACAGCTCGGGCGGGTTGACGCGTTCGCTCGTCACCGGGTCTCCTCCTCGTTCGCGGCGTACAACTCCTTGGCGATGATGCTCCGTTGGACCTCGCTCGCCCCTTCGTAGATGCGCGGCGCGCGCACCTCGCGGTAGAGGTGTTCGAGCAGATGGCCGCTCTGCAACGCGCGCGCACCGTGCAACTGGACGGCCGTGTCGACGACATACTGCGCGGTCTCGGTCGCGAGCAGCTTGGCCATCGCCGAGCGCCGGGGCACATCGGGCGCGCCCTCGTCGTACGCGGTCGCCGCCGCGTACACCATCAGCCGGGCCGCCTCGGTGCGCAGCGCCATCTCCGCGACCTGGTGGGAGACGGCCTGGAGGTCCATCAACCTCCCCTTGAACGCCTCCCGTCGGCGCGTGTGCGCCACGGTCGCGTCCAGCGCCGCCTGCGCCATGCCCACCGCGAACGCCCCGACGCTCGGCCGGAACAGATTGAGCGTCCCCATGGCGACGGCGAACCCGCGGTCGACCTCGCCGAGGACGTCGTCCGACGTGACGGGCACGGCATCGAAGTCGAGCGCGCCGATGGGGTGCGGGGAGATCATCTCCAGCGCGCGGCCGGTGAGTCCGGGCCGGTCGGCGGGGACGAGGAACGCGGTCACGCCCCGGGCGCCGGCGGCGGGCGAGGTGCGCGCGAAGACGGTGTAGAAGTCGGCCTCGGGCGCGTTGGAGATCCAGCACTTCTCCCCCGTGAGCCGCCACTCCCCCTTCCCCCGGGCCTCCGCCGCGAGCGCCAGCGCGGCCGCGTCCGAACCGGCCCCCGGCTCGCTCAGCGCGAAGGCCGCGACCGCGCCGCCCGCCGCGACCCGCGGCAGCCAGCGCTCCCGTTGCGCCGGACTGCCGTGCGCGTGCACCGGATGGGCGCCGAGCCCTTGCAGGGCGAGCGCCGTCTCCGCCTCCGTACAGCCCTGCGCCAACGACTCCCGCATCAGGCACAGGTCGAGCGCGTCCGATGCGAACAACCGCTCCAGCAGGCCGAGTCGGCCCAGCTCGGCGAGCAGCGGCCGGTTGACGCGTCCGGGGGTCCCCTTGACGGCGAGCGGGCTCAGTCGTTCGGCGGCGAGGGCGCGCAGCTCCGCGCACCAGGCCGACCGCTCCGGTTCGAGTGAGAATGCGGGCACTGCCGGTCCTCCCTCCGGGACGGACCACGGCGACCGTCCACCCTCACGACGTTATCGCGCACAGTTGACTGCCGTCACCAACACGATACGCTCAAACGGCGAGCCCACCAGGAATGCCCGTCCGGACGTCCGTCACGGCAAGGGGGCGAACCGCCATGCATCTCTCGGCCCACGTGGACACCTTCGCGCGCGATCATCTCCCGCCGCCGCAGGAGTGGCCCGAGCTGCGCTTCGACCTGCCGGAACTGCGTTACCCCGCCCGGCTGAACTGCGCGGTGGAGCTGCTCGGGCACGGCGACGGGACCCGCCCGGCCTTCCGCACCCCGGACGGGCCCGCGTGGTCGTACGACGAACTGCGCGCACGGGTCGACCGGATCGCGCACCTGCTCACCGGCGAGCTGGGCGTCGTACCCGGCAACCGGGTGCTGCTGCGCGGCCCCACCACCCCCTGGCTCGCGGCCTGTTGGCTGGCGGTGCTCAAGGCGGGCGCGGTCGCGGTCACCGTACTGGCCCAGCAGCGGCCGCACGAACTGGCGACCATCTGCGAGATCGCCCGGGTGGGCCACGCGCTGTGCGACGTCCGCGCGGTGGACGACCTGGCGAAGGCGGAGATCCCCGGGCTGCGCATCACGACGTACGGCGGCGACGCCCCCGACGACCTCCTCAACCGCCCCACGCCGATGAGCCCCTACCCCGCGGTCGACACCGCCTCCGACGACGTCGCCCTGATCGCCTTCACCTCGGGCACCACCGGCCGCCCGAAGGGGTGCATGCACTTCCACCGGGACGTGCTGGCCATCGCCGACACCTTCTCCCGGCACATCCTGCGCCCCCGCGCCGACGACGTCTTCGCCGGCAGCCCCCCGCTGGGCTTCACCTTCGGCCTCGGCGGACTGGTGGTCTTCCCGCTGCGGGCCGGGGCGAGCGCACTGCTCCTCGAACAGTCGGGCCCGCGCAGGCTGCTCCCCGCGATCGCCGAACACCGCGTCTCGGTCCTGTTCACCGCCCCGACCGCCTACCGCGCCATGCTGGACGAGCTGGACGGCCACGACCTCTCGTCGCTGCGGCGCTGTGTGTCGGCCGGGGAGAACCTGCCCGCGGCGACCTGGCGGGCGTGGCACGAGCGCACCGGGGTGCGGATCATCAACGGCATCGGCGCGACCGAGCTGCTGCACATCTTCGTCTCCGCCGCCGACGAGGCGACAAGACCGGGCACCACGGGGGTCCCGGTGCCCGGCTGGGAGGCGCGGGTGCAGGACCCGGACGGCGCGCCGCTGCCCGACGGCGAGCCCGGACTGCTGGCCGTGCGCGGCCCGGTCGGCTGCCGCTATCTGGCCGACCCGCGCCAGCGCCAGTACGTGCGCGGCGGCTGGAACATCACCGGGGACACGTACGTCCGGGAGCCCGACGGGTACTTCCGCTATGTGGCGCGCGCCGACGACATGATCATCTCCGCCGGGTACAACATCGCGGGGCCCGAGGTGGAGGACGCGCTGCTGCGCCACCCGGACGTGGTGGAGACGGCGGTGGTGGGCCGCCCCGACGAGGCACGCGGCCAGGTGGTGGTCGCCTACACGGTGCTGCGCGACGGCGCCGACCGCGACGCGGAGGCCCTGCGCGCGTTCCTGAGGGCCGAGCTGGCTCCGTACAAATGCCCGCGCGAGTTCGTCTTCCTCTCCGCCCTCCCCCGCACCGCCACCGGCAAGTTGCAGCGGTTCCGCCTACGCAACCCTGGTGACCAGCAGTGATGCCGACGACCTAAGATGATCATCGTGTCCGAGCAGCACGCCCCCAGGTCCCTCATCGTCACGCTCTACGGCGCGTACGGCCGCTCCCTGCCCGGCCCGATGCCCGTCGCCGAACTGATCCGGCTGCTGGCCGCGGTCGGCGTGGACGCACCCTCCGTCCGTTCCTCGGTGTCCCGCCTCAAGCGCCGCGGCCTGCTCCTGCCCGCCCGCACGGGGGCCGGCGCCGCGGGCTACGAACTCTCCCCCGAGGCGCTCCAGTTGATGGAGGACGGCGACCGCCGCATCTACGCCGCGGCGCCTCCCGAGGACGCGGGCTGGGTGCTCGCGGTCTTCTCGGTGCCGGAGACGGAACGCCAGAAGCGCCACGTCCTGCGCTCCCGCCTGTCCGCCCTGGGCTTCGGCACGGCGGCCCCCGGCGTCTGGATCGCCCCCTCGCGCCTCTACGAGGAGGCCGAACACACCCTGCGCCGACTCCAGTTGGACCCCTACGTCGACTTCTTCCGCGGCGACCACCTGGGCTTCGCCCCCACCCCGGAGGCGGTCGCCCGCTGGTGGGACCTCTCCTCGATCGCCAAGGAGCACGTCCGCTTCCTGGACACCCACGCCCCCCTGCTCCACGCCTGGGAACGCCGCGCGGACACCCCGCCCGAGGACGCGTACCGCGACTACCTCCTCACCCTCGACTCCTGGCGCCACCTCCCCTACACCGACCCCGGCCTCCCCGCCGAACTCCTCCCCCCGAACTGGCCGGGCCTGCGCTCGTCGGCCGTCTTCCGCGCGCTGCACGAACGGCTGCGTGACGCGGGCGCGCGGTTCGCGCTTCCGGCCTCCTGAACGGTCCCGGACGCCGGGTCAGATCCGTCCGCCGGTCAGCCGGGTGATCGGACCGTGCGTGCGGCGCCCCGCGCGGCGACCCGCCAGGTACGAGGCGGCGCCCAGCGCCGACAGGCCCGCACCCGCACCGGCGGCGAGGACCTTCCGATGGGCGATCACCGTCCATGCCGTCCTGGCGGCGGCCACCGCCCGCCCCGACGCCCCGATGACGACCTGGCGTCCGGCCTGTACCCGCTCGGCCGCACCGCGTACGGCCGCGGTGCCCGCCCCGGCCGTACGCCGCGCGGCACCCACGGCCGCCGACCCCACGGCACCGGACTTCCCGGCCGCCCTGTCCGCCGCCTGCGACGCGGGCGCGGTCACCTTCGCCGTGACCTGCCGCGCCTTGGCGGACGCGGAATCCTGATGGTTGGCACTGTTCGCTCCACTCATGAACTCCGCGTTGCCGCTCGCGTCCACGGCAAACACATAGTCCCGGCGGAGGACTCCGGTACCTCGCGGGGGCTACGAACGACAGCAGAATGTTTACATCTATGGGCTGACTCGATAGGGAGCTGCGGAACCTAGCGTCGACCCCATGAAACGCAATCGCCGTATCAGCGCTGTCGCGGTGCTGGCGCTCGCCGCCCTCGTCACCGGAACCGGCGCCGGGTTCGCCGCCACGACCACACCGTCGGCCACACCGGCGGCCACGGACGCGTTCGACACCGCACCGGCCACGGCCACCGCGCCCACGCCGTCCTTCCAAGGCACGCTCCCCGCGCCGACCGGCCCCTACGCCGCCGGCGAGGACGTCATCCACCTCACCGACGCGAGCCGTCCCGACCCGTGGGTGCCGTCATCCGGCCCCCGCCGACTGACCGTCACGATGGTCTACCCGGCCGTCCCCGGGACCGGGACTCCGGCCCCTTACATGACCCTCGCCGAGGCAGCCGGAGTCCTCCAGCGCCAGAAGCTGCCGGCGAGCTACGGCGTCACCCCACAGACCCTTTCCAGCGTCACCACTCACGCCTTCGACGGCGCGCGGCCGCAACACGGCAAGCATCCGCTGGTGATCCTCTCACCCGCGTACGAGGACCCGCGCATGACGCTCACCTCGCTCGCGACCGACCTGGCCAGTCACGGCTACGTCGTCGCGCTCGTCGGCCACACCTACGAGGACAGCGGCGAGACGCTGGCGAACGGCCAGACGCCGCCGTGCGCGATCTGCGATGACCCGGCGCTCGACTTCGACTCCGTCACCGCCAGCCGCGCGCTGGACGTGTCCTTCGTGATCGACCGGTTGACGCATGGCAATACCGCGTGGCCCCTGGCACACCTCATCGACAAGCACGAGATCGGCATGGCCGGACACTCCCTCGGCGGAGCGGCGGCCGCCACCACGATGATCGCCGACCCGCGAGTACGGGCCGGAGTGAACATGGACGGCACGTTCCACCCGGCCCCGATGCCCGGCCAGATCAACCGGCCGTTCCTCATGCTGGGCGCGGCCGTCAACCACGCGCCCGGCGGCGACGACTACACCGTGTGGGAGCAGGCCTGGGCCGCCCTCGGCGGCTACAAGAAGTGGCTGACGGTCGCCGGCGCCGACCACTTCAGCTTCAGCGACCTGGACCTGCTTCTGGAGGAGGCCGGGTTCCCGGCGCCGCCCTTCTCCCCGGAACGCGGGGTGGTGATCACCCGCGAGTACGTGACAGCGTTCTTCGACCAGACGCTGAAGGGGATCCACAGTCCGCTGCTGGACGGCCCCTCGCCGAACAATCCGGAAGTAGTCTTCCAGAACTAGTGCAGCGCCGCGTTGGTCCTTCGGGGGTTCATGCGGCTTTGAGCGGGCTGCCGTCGTAGGTCCAGCGGTAGGGCTTGGCGTCGTGTTCGTCGTAGGTCAAGACGAAGGTGGCGATGGCCGCGGCCAGTTCGTCGCGGAGGCAAACGGGCCGCGGCGTAGCAGACGGGTCGGCTGGTCGGGTCGGCCGGCCGCGCACCAGGTGCCTCGGCCGGTGCCAGGATCACCGAAGCCCGCTGCACCTGCCCGAACGGCGCGGTGCGGTGCGGTGCGGTGCGCGAGTCTGCCGTGGTGCGTGCCGTCGCCGGGGGCGGATCGGACAAGATGGCGGCATGGCCAGCTCGAACACCGTCAAGGCCGCAGCCTTGCAGCAGCGTCTGACCGCCCATGCCGCCCGCTGGCCACAGATCACGAGATCAAGGTCCGTTGGCGGGCCGGATACGCCTCCATCGACGCCGTCATCAACGGCGACGACGAAGCGACGTGCAACTGTGCAGGCTCAAGGACACCGGCAACCCCCGAAGGATCAACGCGGCGCTGCACTAGGCCGCCCTGGGCTCCTGGGCGTCCGTCAGGGGCGAGGTGTCGTCCTCCCCGAGGTCAGGGGCCTTGAAGGGGTTGGTCGCCGGAGGCGGCGGGGCGGTGGCGGGGCGGCGGGGCTGCCCCTCCGGGGAGGAGAACAGGAATGTCGTGTCGATGGGAGGACTCTCTTTCGTGACAGGTCCTCGAAGGGGCCTGGGGTACCGTGACCGGCCGCCGCGGTCCTACAGCTTGGTCATCTTGGTGTACGGGCTCAGGATCCGCTTCTGCGCCGAGCCGAAATCCACGAGTGCCGCGACACCCTCCTCCACGCCGATCACCCGACCGAGGCCGTACATGTCGTGCGTGACCTGGTCACCCAGGGCGAAGTGCTTGGGGACCGGTGCGACCGGGGCCTTGAAGGGGCTGGTGGGCAGATGGCGCTTCGACGCGGCAGGCTTTGTCATAGCTCAGTATGCGCCTTCTTGCGCCCCGTCCGCTGTGGCCGTCGGCACAGATCGGGAGGGATGCGCCCGCTCCACGCCTCTGACCTGCGGTTTCACGAGCTGCTGAGGCTAAATTGGGCCTGCGCCGATCACGGCTGCGGCGGGCACGACCGGGCTCGCTGCCCTGGATTCCCCCGGATCAGCAGAAAAAGGGCGGCTCGGAGAGGCGCCGGGGTGCTGTGTACGGCCGGGTCGGCGCCCGGGGAATCCGGTGTCTCCGTTCCGGTCCGGGCCCGGGCCAGCAGATGCCGGCCACGCCGGCATTACCCGCAAGGTGGGTCGGCACCTGCGGTCCGTTGTCGCGCCGCCTCCGCGGTTCGCCCCGTCGGTCCCTCCGCGGGGCGTGGACGCATCCGCGCCGAATCCTCAACCGTCGAATGACAAACGGGGTTTGGGAGCGTCCGTCCGGCCGGTCTGCGGGCGGCGGCTGCCCGCGCGGTACGGGGTCGGCCAGGCGACGCCGGGGCCGTCGTAGGACTGTTCCGCGGCGGCGTGCAGGGTCCAGTGGGGGTCGTAGAGGTGGGGGCGGGCGAGGGCGCAGAGATCGGTGCGGCCCGCCAGGATCAGGGAGTTGACGTCGTCCCAGGAGGAGATGGCGCCCACGGCGATCACCGGGACGCGGACCTCGTGGCGGATGCGGTCGGCGTAGGGGGTCTGGTAGGAGCGGCCGAAGTCGGGGTGTTCGTCGGAGACGACCTGGCCGGTGGAGACGTCGATCGCGTCGGCGCCGTGGGCGGCGAAGGCGCGGGCGATCTCGACCGCGTCCTCGGCGGTGGTGCCGCCGTCGGCCCAGTCGGTGGCGGAGATGCGGACCGTCATGGGGCGTTCGGCGGGCCACACCGCGCGGACGGCGTCGAAGACCTCCAGGGGGAAGCGCAGGCGCCGGTCCAGGGAGCCGCCGTAGGCGTCCGTGCGGCGGTTGGTGAGCGGGGAGAGGAAGCCGGACAGGAGGTAGCCGTGGGCGCAGTGGAGTTCGAGGAGGTCGAAGCCCGCACGGGCGGCACGCCAGGCGGCGGAGGTGAACTGCTCGCGGATATCGGTGAGTTGGGCGCGGGACAGCTCGCGGGGCGTCTGGCTGCCCGGCTTGTAGGGCAACGGGGAAGGGGCGACCAGGGGCCAGTTGCCCGTGGGCAGTGGCTCGTCCATTCCCTCCCACATCAGCCTGGTCGAGCCCTTGCGGCCCGAGTGACCCAGTTGCACGCCGATCGCCGCGCCCGGTGCCCGCCGGTGCACGAAGTCGGTGATGCGCCGCCACGCCTCCGTCTGGCGGCCGGTGTAGAGGCCGGCGCAGCCGGGGGTGATGCGGCCCTGCTCGCTCACGCACACCATCTCGGTCATCACCAGGGCCGCCCCGCCGAGCGCGCGGGCGCCGAGGTGGACGAGGTGGAAGTCGCCGGGCACGCCGTCGGTGGCCGAGTACATGTCCATCGGGGAGACGACGACGCGGTTGCGCAGGGTCAGGCCGCGCAGCCGGAACGGCGTGAACATCGGGGGCGTGCCGGGCGGGCAGCCGAACTCGCGCTCCACGGACTCGGTGAAGTGGGCGTCGCGCAGCCTGAGGTTGTCGTGGGTGACCCGGCGGCTGCGGGTGAGCAGGTTGAAGGCGAACTGGCGGGGCGCCTGGTCCCGGTACCGGTCCAGGTTCTCGAACCATTCCAGGCTCGCCCGCGCGGCCCGCTGGGTCGAGGCGACGACGGGTTTGCGTTCCTCCTCGTACGCGGCCAGCGCCGAGGAGACGTCCGGCTGTTCCCGCAGGCACGCGGCCAGCGCCAGCGCGTCCTCCACGGCCAGCTTCGTGCCCGAGCCGATGGAGAAGTGGGCCGTGTGGGCGGCGTCCCCGAGGAGTACGAGCCTGCCGTGCGACCAGCGGTCGTTGACGACGGTACGGAATGTCGTCCAGGCCGAGTTGTTCGAGCGCAGCGGGCGGCCGCGCAGCGCCTCCGCGAAGATCTTGGCGCAGCGCTCGGTCGATTCGCGCGGGTCCGTCCCGTCGAATCCGGCCGCCTGCCAGACCTCCTCGCGCATCTCGACGATGACCGTCGAGGAGTCGGGCGCGTACGGGTAGCCGTGCAGCTGCATCACGCCGTGCTCGGTCTCGGCGATCTCGAAGCGGAACGCGTCGAAGGCGAAGTCGGCGGCGAGCCAGATGTAGCGGCAGCGGTGGCCGGTGATCCGGGGGCGGAAGACGTCGGCGTAGGTCTCCCGGGTGGCGCTGTGGACTCCGTCGGCGGCGATGACGAGGTCGTGGTCGGCGAGGAGGCGGTCTGCGGGCGGGGCCGCGGTGCGGAAGTCGATCCGTACGCCGAGGTCGTGGCAGCGGTCGTGCAGGACCTTCAGGAGGCGGTGCCGGCCGAGGGCGGCGAAGCCGTGGCCCCCGGAGGTGTGGCGGGTGCCGCGGTGGACGATGTCGATGTCGTCCCAGCGGACGAAGTGCCGTCGCAGGGCCTCGTAGACGACCGGGTCGGCGTGTTCGATGCCGCCCAGGGTCTCGTCGGAGAGGACCACGCCGAAGCCGAAGGTCTCGTCCGGGGCGTTGCGCTCCCAGACGGTCACCTCACGGGTGGGGTCGAGGCGCTTGAGGAGGGCGGCGGCGTACAGGCCGCCGGGGCCGCCGCCGATGATCGCGACGCGTGCGGGAGCGGGCACGGCTGACGTCGGCACGAGAGATCACCTTCCCTGCCACTTGGGCGCCCGCTTCTCCGTGAACGACGCGTGGAACTCCCGGTAGTCCTCGCCGTTCATCAGCAGCGCCTGCGTCGCCGCGTCCAGTTCCACCGACGCCGCCAGCGGCATGTCCAGCTCCGCCGTCAGCAGCGCCTTCGTCTGGGCGTGGGCCAGGGCCGGGCCCTCCGCCAGGCGGCGGGCCAGGGCCTGCGCGGCCTCGTCCGCGTGGCCCTCCTCGGTCAGCGCGCTGATCAGGCCGATCCGCTCGGCCTCGGGCGCGCGGACCGGCTCACCCAGCATCAGCAGGCGGGTGGCGTGGCCGAGGCCGACGACCCGGGGCAGCAGATAGGCCGCCCCCATGTCGCCGCCGGACAGGCCGACGCGGGTGAAGAGGAAGGCGAAGCGGGCGCTCGGGTCGGCGACGCGGAAGTCCGACGCGAGGGCGAGGACGGCGCCCGCGCCCGCCGCGACCCCGTGGACGGCGGCGATCACGGGAAAGGGGCATTCGCGGATCGCCCGTACCACCTGGCCGGTCATCCGGTTGAAGTCGAGCAGCTCGGCGGTGTCCAGGGCGAGGGTGGCGCCGATGATCTCGTCCACGTCGCCGCCGGAGCAGAACCCGCGCCCCTCCCCGGCCAGCACCAGGGCGCGCACCGAGCGCTCCCGGGACAGCTCGGCCAGCAGATCGCGCAGGTCGGCGTAGGCGCCGAAGGTGAGGGCGTTGAGCTTGTCGGGTCGGGCGAGGGTGACCGTGGCGACCCCGTCGGCGATCCGGAGGCGCAGGTGCTCCCAGTCGGCGGTGCGGGCGGCGGAGCCGGTGAAGGGACTCATGACGTGCGGCCTCCTTGGGTGGCGGTGCCGTACGTTGCGCAGTCCCCCGAAGTTATCACTTGTTTGTGACTGTCGTCACGGGTACGCGACAGCCGGCCCGGCGAAAGCCTCTCCCGGCCGGTTCGTGCCGGCTGTCACCGGTCGGCTGCAGCGCCGTAACAGAGGGCCCCGGCGGGCGAGGCGGGGCGCCGGGCGGGGTAGGGCGACCGGTACCGGGGCGAGGGTCCCGGGCGAAGCCCGCCGACCGTCTCGCGCGGCCGGGCCCGTACCATTCCTACAGTCGAAAGCAGGACAGCCTGCTCCATGAACGGACTCGCCTTGCACGAACGCCCCACCGAATCGGCCTCCTGGCGCATGGCGCTGCCGCACACCGCCGCGGCGGTGCCGGTGGCCCGCGCGCTGGTGCGTACGGCCCTTTCCGAGGTGGAGCACGCGGCCGACTGCGACACGGCGGAGCTGCTCACGGCCGAGCTGGTGGCCAACGCGGTGGAGCACACCGCGGGCCGGGGGCCGATAGAGCTGGTGGTGGAACTGCTGCCGACCGGCTGCCAGGTCGAGGTGCACGACCCCGACCCCGCGCCGCCCGGCCAGCTGACCCGGCCGGTCATGGAAGAGCCCGACCTGTGGCAGGAGGGCGGGCGCGGACTCTTGCTGATCCGCACCCTCAGCGCCTCCTGCGGACACCGCCCCACCCCGAGGGGCAAGGCGGTGTGGTTCACACTGCCTGTGGTTCCCGCTCCGCGCCGTCCGCTGTGACGTCGCCCCGGCCGGCCTCCGCGGCCATGTCGCGGGCCAGCGTGGAGTGCCGGCGGCCATAGAGGGCGTAGACGGCCAGGCCCACCACGAGGAACACCGCGAACTGGATCCAGGTCTGCCATCCGGTCTCGTACATCAGGTACAGGCAGAAGGCGATGCCGAGCAGCGGGCCCACCGGGTAGAGCGGCACCCGGAAGCTGCGGGTCAGGCCCGGCTCGCGGCGGCGCAGGGTCATCACCGCGATGTTCACCACCGCCATGATCGCGAGCGTGCCGATGGTGCACAGGTTCATCACCGAGTCGAGCGAGGCGAAGGCCGCCGGGACCGCGAAGACGATCGCGACGATCAGCGTGCCGGCGACCGGCGTGGAGGTCCTCGGGGAGACCTTCTCGAAGACCCGCGGGATCAGGCCGTCCCGGGACATCGACATCAGGATGCGCGTCTGGCCGTACATCACCGCGAGGACGACGGAGGCGATGGCGACGACCGCGCCGAAGGCGATCACCCCGCCGCCGATGGTCGAGCCGGTGACCTCGTTGACGACGTAGGAGAGGGCGGCGGGACGGCCCGCGACCTGCTTGCCGCCGATGGCGCCGATCGCCGCGAGCGCGACCGCGCAGTACAGCAACGTCACGATGCCCATGCAGACCATGATCGCCACGGGGATGTCGCGACGGGGGTTCTTGGCCTCCTCGCCGGCGGTGGTGATCGCGTCGAAGCCGATGTACGAGAAGAACGCGGCGGTGGTGCCCGCGCCGATGCCGCCGAGGCCGGCCGGGGAGAACGGGGTGAGGTTGCCGTGCTTGAAGGCGCTGTAGCCGATCACGCAGAAGGCGAGCAGGATCACCAGCTTGACCGCGGCCATGGCGGCGGTCGCGCGGGCGCTCTCGCGCACGCCGCGCACCAGCAGCACGGAGGCCATGGCGATCACGAGCACCGCGGGCAGGTTGACGATCCCGCCGTCGCCGGGGCCCGCCGACAGCAGGGCGGGCAGCTGCCAGCCGGTGAGGCTGTGCAGCAGTTCGTTGACGTACTGGCTCCAGCCGACGGCGACGGCCGAGATGGAGATGCCGTACTCCAGCAGCAGACACCAGCCGACCAGGAAGGCCGTGGACTCGCCGAGGCCGGCGTAGGCGAAGGAGTACGAGGAACCGGAGACCGGGATCGCGCCGCCCAGCTCCGCGAAGGAGAAGGCGGTGAAGACGCAGGTGATCGCGGCGAGGACGAAGGAGATGACGACGGCGGGGCCGGCCTGGGCGACGGAGTCGGAGAGGCCGACGAAGATGCCGGTGCCGACGATGGCGCCGACGCCGAAGCAGATGAGCTGGAAGAGGCCCATCGTGCGCTTCAGGCCGTGTCCCTCGCGGTCGGCGCCGGATTCGGCGACGAGCAGGTGGGGGGACTTGATGCGGGGAGCGGGCATTGCGGGTGGTGCTCGTTTCTGGTGGTGCGGGCGACGACCGGATGACGGGTCGCGGTGCGAGCGGCGGGACGGGGGTCGCCGCGGCGGCTCCGGAATGGGTGGCTCCGGGGCCGCCGGTCAGGATAATCCCTGGTCGGGGGCGTGAACCAGGCTTGTCACGCGAGTGTGGCGACCAGCACGGCCTTGATGGTGTGCAGGCGGTTCTCGGCCTCGTCGAAGACGACGGAGTGCGCCGACTCGAACACCTCGTCGGTGACCTCCAGGGAGGTCAGGCCGTACGTCTCGTGGATCTCCTGCCCGACCTTGGTGCCGAGGTCGTGGAAGGCGGGCAGGCAGTGCAGGAACTTGACGTCCGGGTTGCCGGTGGCGCGCAGGACGTCCATGGTCACGGCGTACGGCGCGAGCGCCTTGATCCGCTCGGCCCAGACCTCCTTGGGCTCGCCCATGGAGACCCAGACGTCGGTGGCGACGAAGTCGGCGCCGCGGACGCCCTCGGCGATGTCCTCGGTCAGGGTGATCACCGCGCCGCTGGTCTTCGCCAGTTCGCGGGCGCGGGCCACGATCTCGGGGGCGGGCCAGTACTGCTCGGGGGCGACGATCCGTACGTCCATGCCGAGCAGGGCGCCGGTGACCAGGTAGGAGTTGCCCATGTTGAAGCGGGCGTCGCCGAGGTAGGCGAAGGCGGTCTCCGTCAGCGGCTTGGCGCAGTGCTCGGTCATGGTGAGCACGTCGGCCAGCATCTGGGTGGGGTGCCAGTCGTCGGTGAGGCCGTTGTAGACGGGCACGCCGGCCTGGGCGGCCAGTTCCTCGACCTTGGCCTGGCTGTCTCCGCGGTACTCGATGCCGTCGAACATCCGGCCGAGCACGCGGGCGGTGTCCTTCACGGACTCCTTGTGCCCGATCTGCGAGCCGGCCGGGTCGAGGTACGTCGTGTGGGCGCCCTGGTCGGCCGCGGCGACCTCGAACGCGCAGCGGGTGCGCGTCGAGGTCTTCTCGAAGATCAGCGCGATGTTGCGGCCCCGGAGGTGCTGGACCTCGGCCCCGGCCCGCTTGGCGGCCTTCAGCTCGGCGGCCAGTTCGATCAGGCCGCGGAACTCCTCCTCGGTGAAGTCCAGCTCCTTGAGGAAGGGGCGGCCGGCGAGGGCGGTCGGGACTGTCGCCATGGGGGCGCTCCAGGGGTACGACTGTAAGGACTCTGAAATTCTATACGACCTTTAGTAAACTTATGCAGTCCTGTGAGGTGCACCTCCTCACACAGGATCCCGCTCCACCGGACAGCTCATGCACCGCGGGCCGCCCCTGCCCCGCCCCAGCTCGCTGCCCGGGATCTCGATGACCTCGATGCCCTGCTTGCGCAGATGGGTGTTGGTGGTCGAGTTCCGTTCATAGGCGACCACGACGCCGGGTTCGACGGCGAGCACGTTGCAGCCGTCGTCCCACTGCTCGCGCTCGGCCGCGTGCACGTCCTGGGTGGCGGTCAGCACCCGGATCTCGCCGAGCCCGAGGGCGGCGGCGATCGCGCGGTGCATGTGCTCCGGCGGGTGGTCGGTGACCTTCAGCTCCTTCTCGCCCGCCCCCGGCTCGATGGTGTACGAGCGCAGCATGCCGAGCCCGGCGTACTGGGTGAAGGTGTCGCCGTCGACCATCGTCATCACCGTGTCGAGGTGCATGAAGGCGCGCCGCTTGGGCATGTCGAGCGCGACGATCGTCCGCGCGGAGCCCGCCGCGAACAGCTTGTGCGCCAGCATCTCCACGGCCTGCGGGGTGGTGCGCTCGCTCATGCCGACGAGGACCGCGCCGTTGCCGATCACCAGGACGTCGCCGCCCTCGATGGTGGAGGGGTAGTCGGCCTGTCCCCGGGACCAGACATGGAAGCGCTCACCGCGGAAGAGCGGGTGGTACCGGTAGATCGCCTCGAAGTGCACGGTCTCCCGCTGCCGGGCGGGCAGCCGCATGGCGTTGATGGCGACCCCGTCGTAGATCCAGGCGGAGGTGTCCCGGGTGAAGAGGTGGTTGGGCAGCGGGGCGAGGAGGAAGTCGTCCAGGTCCATCGCGTGGAAGCGGACGGAGGTCGGCTCCGCGTGCGCCGCCAGGAACTCCCGTTTGGTCATGCCGCCGACGAGGGTCTCGGCCAGCTCCCGCGCGGGCAGGTTCTCGAACGCGGCGCGCAGGTGGGCGATGGCGAGGGGGCCGTACTCGCGCTCGTCGAAGACACGGTCCAGGACCAGGGCGCGGGCATCGGGCAGCTTCAGGGTCTCGACCAGCAGATCGCCGAAGAGGTGGACGGCGACGCCCCGGTCGCGCAGCACGTCGGCGAACCCGTCGTGCTCGGCGCGGGCCCGGCGCACCCAGAGGACGTCGTCGAAGAGGAGGGCGTCCTTGTTGCTGGGGGTGAGCCTTTTGAGCTCAAGATCGGGCCGGTGCAGGATGACGCGGCGCAGCCGCCCGGCCTCGGAGTCGACATGGAATCCCATGTGACCATCCTGACCATCGGGGACCGGATTCACCCTCCTGTCGACCATTTCGGCACGCACTCGTCGCCTCCCCCGTTCCCCTGGTCCGCTTTCGCGCCCCCTTGCCGCGGATTCCCGGCCCTTCCCTCCGGGGAGTTCTCGTCCTCTTGATGAGAATCGGGCGGACCATTTATCGTCCCAACGACGAAAAGAAGCGAGGGGGAACCCATGGCCGACATCACCCGGCGCCCCGGCCTGCGCCATCTGCGCGGTACGCCGACGGCGCACGTCCGCCCCCACCGCTCCGGGCGGTTGGTGCACGACGGCCCCGGACTCAGCTTCTGGTTCCGCCCGTTGACCGCATCGCTGTCCGAAGTCCCGGTGGGCGACCGCGAGTTGGCGATGACGTTCCACGGCCGTACGGCCGACTTCCAGGACGTGACGGTGCAGGCGACGGTCACCTACCGCATCGGCGACCCGGCACTCGCCGCCGCCGCCCGCCTCGACTTCTCCGTCGACCCGGACACGGGCGCCTGGCGGGGCACGCCGCTGGAGCAACTGGCCACCCTGCTCACGGAGACGGCACAGGAGCACGCCCTGGACGTGCTGGCCCGGTCGCCGCTGTCGGCCGCGCCGACCGACGGGGTGAGCGCGGTGCGCGAACGGCTCGCGGCCGGGCTCGCCGCGGAGCCCCGGCTGCCGGCGACCGGCATCGAGGTGGTCGCCGTCCGTGCGGTGGCCGTACGCCCGGAAGCCTTCGGCGGCGGCATCGAGACGGACGCGCTCCAGCTGACGTGGGGGCAGACGGTACGGGTGGGGGTGCGGGGGGAGCGGTTGCGGCTGGTGGCATGAAGGAGCGACGTCCCCGCGCGCGACCCGCCGCCTACAGCCGTGGGTCCACCGGCTCCGACTCCAGGGCCAGCACGCCGAACACCGCCTCGTGGACCCGCCACAGCGGCTCGCCGGCCGCGAGGCGGTCCAGCGCCTCCAGGCCCAGGGCGTACTCGCGCAGGGCGAGGGAGCGTTTGTGGTTGAGGAAACGCTTGCGGAGGCGGGTGAGGTTGGCGGGGCGGGTGTATTCGGGGCCGTAGATGATGCGGAGGTACTCGCGGCCCCGGCACTTGATGCCGGGCTGGACCAGGCGGCCGTCCGGGCGGTGGGACAGGGCGGAGAGGGGCTTGACGACCATGCCCTCACCGCCGCGGCCGGTCATCTCCAGCCACCAGTCGACGCCCGCGGCGACCGACTCGGGGTCGGCCGTGTCGACGTACAGACGGCGGGTGGTGGCCAGGAGGCCGGTACCGTCGTGCTCCACCAGGCGGTCCAGCAGGGCCAGTTGCTCGTCGTGCGGGAGCGCGGCGAGGCTGCGGCCCTCGGCGGCGAGGACCTGGAAGGGGGCCAGGCGGACGCCGGAGAGGCCGTCGGTGGTCCAGCAGTAGCGCCGGTACGCGGCGGTGAACGCGGCCGCGTCCGCCGCGCGTTCGCGCTGCCGGTCCAGCAGCTCGCCCACGTCCGCGCCCCGGCCCGCCGCCGCCTCCAGCGCGGCCAGCGCACCCGGGAAGACCGCCCCGGACGCGGCGCCCACGGCCGCGTACTGACTGCGCAGCAGACCCGACGCCTTGAGCGACCACGGCATCAGTTCGGCGTCCAACAGCAGCCAGTCGGTGTCCAGTTCGGCCCAAAGACCGGCGCCGGACACGGCCGTGCGCAGGCGGGCGAGGATCTCCTCCGTCATCTTCGCGTCGTCGAGGAAGGGGCGCCCGGTACGGGTGTACAGCGCGCCGCTCGGCCCGTCCACGCCGAAGCGCTTCGTCGCCGCCGCCGCGTCCCGGCACACCAGGACCACGGCCCGCGAGCCCATGTGCTTCTCCTCGCACACCACCCGCGCGACACCGTCCGCCGCGTACTGCGCGAACGCCTCACGCGGGTGCTCCAGATAGCCGTCCACCTCGGAGGTGGCCGTCGGCGCCATGGTCGGCGGCAGATACGGCAGCAGGCGCGGGTCGATCGCGAAGCGGCTCATGACCTCCAGGGCCGCCGCCGCGTTCTCCTCGCGCACCGCGACCATCCCGGCGTACCGGGTCTCCACGGCCCGGCGTCCGTACACGTCGGCGAGGTCCAGCGGGCGTCCGTCCTGTCCGCCGGGCGCCTCGGCGCGCAGCGGGCGCGTCGGCTCGTACCAGACGCGCTCGGCCGGTACGTCGACCAGCTCGCGCTCCGGCCAGCGCAGCGCGGTCAGCTTGCCGCCGAAGACGGCACCGGTGTCCAGGCAGATCGTGTTGTTGAGCCAGCTCGCCTCAGGCACCGGGGTGTGGCCGTAGACGACCGCCGCCCGGCCCCGGTAGTCCTCGGCCCACGGATAGCGCACGGGCAGTCCGAACTCGTCGGTCTCGCCGGTGGTGTCGCCGTACAGGGCGTGCGAGCGGACGCGCCCCGAGGTGCGGCCGTGGTACTTCTCGGGCAGGCCGGCGTGGCAGACGACCAGCCTGCCGCCGTCGAGGACGTAGTGGCTGACCAGCCCGTCGAGGAACTGCCGCACCCGCGCCCTGAACTCCTCGCTCTCGCCCTCCATCTGGGCGATGGTCTCGGCGAGGCCGTGGGTGGGCTGGACCTTGCGGCCCTTGAGGTGACGGCCGTACTTGTTCTCGTGGTTGCCCGGCACGCACAGCGCGTTCCCCGCCTCGACCATGGACATCACGCGGCGCAGCACCCCCGGGGAGTCCGGGCCGCGGTCGACCAGGTCGCCGACGAAGACGGCGGTGCGGCCCTCGGGGTGGGCGCCGTCTTCATAGCCCAGCCTGCCGAGCAGCGACTCCAGTTCGGCGGAGCAGCCGTGGATGTCGCCGATGATGTCGAAGGGGCCGGTGAGGTGGGTCAGGTCGTTGAAGCGCTTCTCGGTGACGACGGTGGCGCGCTCGGCCTCCTCCACCCCGCGCAGGACGTGCACCTTGCGGAAGCCCTCGCGCTCCAGGTGCCGCAGCGAGCGGCGCAGTTCGCGGATGTGCCGCTGGATGACCCGGCGCGGCATGTCGGCGCGGTCGGTGCGGGCCGCGTTGCGCTCGGCGCACACCTCCTCGGGCATGTCGAGCACGATGGCGATGGGCAGCACGTCGTGCTTCCGCGCCAGTTCGATCAGCTGGCGCCGGCTGTCCTGCTGCACGCTGGTGGCGTCCACGACGGTGCGGCGGCCCGCGGCGAGCCGCTTGCCGGCGATGTAGTGCAGGACGTCGAAGGCGTCGCGGGTGGCGCTCTGGTCGTTCTCGTCGTCCGAGACCAGTCCGCGGCAGAAGTCGGAGGAGATCACCTCGGTGGGCTTGAAGTGCCGCCGGGCGAAGGTGGACTTGCCGGACCCGGAGGCGCCGACGAGGACCACGAGGGAGAGGTCGGTGACGGGGAGGACCCGTCCGTCGCGTGTCCGGCTCATGCCGCCTTCGCCTCCTTCTCGGTCGTGCGGGTGAACAGGGCCAGCTGGGTGGGCGGTCCCACCTCGGGGTCGTCGGGGCCGACGGGCGCGAACTCCACGTCGTATCCGTGCCGTTCGGCGACCGTGGCCGCCCAGTCGCGGAACTCCGCGCGGGTCCACTCGAAGCGGTGGTCGCCGTGCCGGACGTGCCCCGCGGGCAGGGTCTCCCAGCGGACGTTGTACTCGACGTTCGGGGTGGTCACGACGACCGTGCGGGGGCGGGCGTGCCCGAACACGGCGTACTCCAGCGCGGGCAGCCGGGGCAGGTCGAGGTGCTCGATCACCTCGCTGAGCACGGCGGCGTCGTACCCCTTGAGGCGCTTGTCGGTGTAGGCGAGGGAGCCCTGCACCAGACGGACGCGGGACGCCTGCCGCTCGCCCATGCGGTCGAGCTTCAGCCGCCGGGAGGCGATGGTGAGCGCCCGTACGGACACGTCGACGCCGACGATCTCGGTGAACCGCGCGTCCTTCAGCAGCTCCTGCACCAACTGTCCCTGCCCGCAGCCGAGGTCGAGCACCCGGGCGGCGCCGGAGGCGCGCAGCGCGGTGACGATCGCCTCGCGGCGCCGGACCGCGAGCGGGGTCGGCTTCTCCTCCGCCTCGGTCTCCTCGCCGACCGCGTTGTCGATCTCCTCGACCTCGCTGTCGTCGGCCTCGGCGAGCCGCACCAGCTCCAGTGCCTCGCGCGCCTGCCGGGTCAGCGACCAGCGGCGGGAGAGGTAACGGCTGGTGATCAGCTGCTGCTCCGGGTGGCCGGGCAGCCAGCCCTCGCCGGCCCGCAGCAGCTTGTCGACCTCGTCGGCGGAGACCCAGTAGTGCTTGGCGTCGTCGAGGACCGGCAGCAGGACGTACAGGTGGCGCAGCGCGGCGGCGAGGGTCAGCGTCTCGGACTCCAGCACGAGACGGACGTACCGCGAGTCGCCCCACTGCGGGAACTCCGTGTCCAGCGGCACCGGTTCGGCGTCCACCGTCCAGCCCAGCGGCTCGAACAGCCGGCGTACGAGCGCGGCGGCGCCGCGGGCGGGCAGGGCCGGGACCTCGATGCGCAGCGGCAGCGGGGCGGCGGCCCGTTCGGGGCGGGCGGCGCACACACCGCGGATCGCGCTGGAGAAGACACCGCTGAGCGCGACGGCGAGCAGGGAGGACGCGGCGTAGGGCCGGTCGTTGACGTACTGCGCGAGCGCGGCGTCGGGGGCGCCGCCGCGCCCCTTGCCCTTGGCGCGCCGTATCAGCGCCGCGGGATCGGTCTCCAGCAGCAGGGCGGCCGTGCAGCGCGCGTCGTCCGCCTCTGGGTAGAAGACGTGCGCGGTGCCGTAGGACGTGGAGAATCGCTGGACCTTGCCGGGGTGCTTGTGCAGCAGGTACCCGAGGTCGGTGGCCGGGTCGGCGGCGTCGCCGCTGGTGGAGATCGTCAGGAACACGTGTCCGAGTCTGGCTGCCCCAAGGCCCCGCTGACCACCGGTTTTCACTGCGCTCGGCGCCTGGCTGCGCGGTTGCGTCCGCAACGGCGTGCATGATGGACGCATGGATCTTCGAGTCTTCACGGAACCCCAGCAGGGCGCGACCTACGACGCGCTGCTGCGCGTCGCGCAGACCGCCGAGGAACTCGGCTACGACGCTTTCTTCCGCTCCGACCACTATCTCCACATGGGCAACGTGGACGGCCTGCCCGGCCCCACCGACGCCTGGATCACCCTGGCCGGCATCGCCCGGGAGACCAGCCGCATCCGGCTCGGCACCCTGATGACCGCGGGCACCTTCCGCCTGCCCGGCGTGCTGGCCATCCAGGTGGCGCAGGTGGACCAGATGTCCGGCGGCCGGGTGGAGCTGGGCCTCGGCTCGGGATGGTACGAGGAGGAGCACAAGGCGTACGGCATCCCCTTCCCGAAGGAGAAGTTCGGGCGGCTGGAGGAGCAGCTGGCCATCGTGACGGGGCTGTGGGAGACGCCGGTCGGGGAGCGGTTCGGCTTCGACGGCACGTTCTACCAGTTGCAGGACTCCCCGGCGCTGCCGAAGCCGGCCCAGAGCAGGGTGCCGGTCCTCATCGGCGGTCACGGCGCCAAGCGGACGCCGGCCCTGGCGGCGAAGTACGCCACCGAGTTCAACATCCCCTTCGCCTCCGTCGAGGACAGCGAGCGCCAGTTCGGCCGGGTACGGGCCGCGGCGGAGGAGCGCGGGCGCAAGGGTGACGACCTCGTGTACTCCAACGCGCTGGTCGCGTGTGTCGGCAGGAACGACGCCGAGGTCAAGCGGCGGGCGGACGCCATCGGCCGCGAGGTGGACGAGCTGAAGGCCAACGGCCTCGCGGGCTCCCCGGCTGAGGTCGTGGAGAAGCTGGGGCGTTACGCCGCGGTGGGTGCGCAGCGCGTGTACCTGCAGATGCTGGACCTGGACGACCTGGACCACCTGGAGCTGATCGCGTCGGAGGTCATGCCGCAGGCGCGCTGACGGCCGGCCGGACCCGGGCGCGCCGTCGGCCTCGGCGGTGGCGCCCGGCGCGGGTGCTCGGGCGGCCGCGTGCCCGTCGTGCCCACGGGGCGCCCGCGTTGATCATCGGCGCCGCGCTCTCGGGCACTACGCGAAGGCACTACGCGCAGGGCGCGCCCCCGAAGGGGCTTCTCCGGTTGTCGTCCTCCGACAACACCTCCTCCCGCGCCGCCAGCTTGCGCAGCATCTCGCGGACGCGGTCGCGGGACTCGTCGGCCGCGTCGATCGCCTCCATGCACTGCCAGTACGTCGTCTCGTCCGCCGCGGCGCTGGCCATGCCGACCAGGGCCATGCCGACCTCGCCGAGCAGCCCGCCGAGGCAGAGCAGGGTCTCGCGGGCGTCGTCCAGCCGGGTGAGCTGGGCGGCGCGCAGATCGCCGAGGTCCAGATCGGGCGGATCGAGGACGCCGCAGCCCCGGCCCGCCAGCTCGGTCAGCCCGAGCGCCTCGCCGCGCAGCTCCGGCGGCCCCGAGACCGCGAGCCGGCTGCCGATCGCCTGGGCGAGTGCCTGCGCCTGCCACACCTCCGCCATCAACTCGCGCGTGTCCGCGCCGTCCGCCAGGGCTCGCCTGCCGGTGAGGATGAGTCGTACCGCGTCCATCCGTCGCCCCCGTCCCTCCACGCACTCGCTCGTACGTTCACTGACTCTCTTGTCCACTACCCAGAGTGAGGGTCGTTGGTGCGAAAAGCCAGAGGAAGCCCGAAATCTGTGGACAACAATTGGGATTCGGTCGGTGAATTGAACACGGAATGTAATAACGGAACTTGATGTTCCGCTAGTTGTCCTCCCCCGGCACCGGAAACCGCCGCTCGTTGCGGTCGATCTTCTCGGACAGGGCGGTCAGCGGGTCGATGCCCAGGACCTCGCAGAACTGGAGGAGGTAGGCGAGGACGTCGGCGACCTCGTCGCGGACGCGGTGCGCGGTGCCGGGGTCGGACATCACCCGGGCGGACTCCTCGGGGGTCAACCACTGGAAGATCTCGACCAGTTCGGAGGCCTCCACGCTGAGGGCGGAGGCGAGGTTCTTGGGGGTGTGGTAAGGCCCCCAGTTCCGGGCGGCGGCGAACTCGGCGAGTCTGCGCTGGAGTCGGGGGAGGTCGGGGTGTTCCGTCACGGCTCCAGGTGTACCACCGTGACGCCGTCGGTCCCGGCGCACCAGGAGGCGTCGTTGACCGCCGCGACACAGCGGATGTGTCCGTGCTCGGCCGCCCCGACCGCCAGGCGCAGCAGGGCCGGGCGCTGGCGCGGGTCGAGGGAGCGGTCGAAGCCGTCGGCGAGGACGGTGAGGGAGCGCAGGGCGTCGGGGACCTCGCCCGGCGGGTCCATGTCCAGGACGCCGGGGCCGGTCAGCAGGACCAGCGCGAGGGCGAGGTAACGCAGTTCACCCTCACCGAGGCGGGCCAGTTCGGTGCGGTGGCCGTCGCCGCGGTCGAGGAGGGCGCGCACCGTGCCGTCGAAGAGCGGTTCGGCGATGAGGTCGGTCACCGGACCCGCGCAGCCCGCGTGCAGCGCCTCGACCAGCCGGCCGTGCCGGCGGGCGCACTCGGAGCGGGTGCGCCACAGCACGTCGGCGAGATTGTCGCAGCCGGTCATCAGCCGCCCGGAGCCGGTGGGCACGGGGGTGCGCATGCAGTCGGGGCGCGGGTCGCAGGCGAAGACCGAGCGCAGCGCGACCACCATCTGCTCGGCCGCGGCCAGCACCCGGCGCTGCCCGTCCGTCTTGCCCGCCACGCGCAGCGGGAGCAGGGCGGTGCCGAGGCGGTCGTCGGGGAGGGGGGCGCGGGTCACCGGCGCGGTGCCTGCGGTGTGCCAGGCGGCCTGTACGGTACGGCGCCCCGGGTCGCGCAGGGCGGTCTGGAGCAGCACGACGCCGCCGGCGGTCAGCCGTTCGCCCACGATCCGCAGCTGCGGTTCGGCCTGTACGGCGACGTCGAGCCGTACCGGACCCTGCGCGCCGTCGGCCGTACAGCCGATGCGGAACCCCCGCCGGCCCTCGCCGTCGGGCCGCGCCCGCTCGGGCACACAGGCGACCGGGTCCGGGAACGCCTCCAGGAGCGGCGCGCCCGCGCCGAGCCGGGCCAACGCCTCGTAGGCCGCGAGCGCCGTCGTCTTGCCCGCGCCACTGGGCCCCGCGAACAGCGTGACGGCCCCCAGCGGAAACCCCGCTCCCCGGTGCCCGGCGAACGCCGACAGCCGCAGCTCGGTGATCCGCGGCCGCGCGTCGACGGGCCCCCGCGACCGCGGTGGAACACTCCCACCGAGTGCGTCGACCACCGGCGGCTCACCAGACGCGAAAGGCATGCCCGAAAGCTAGGGCTCCGTCGGGAGGCCGAACCGTTTCCCCGCGGAACGTTCCTACGATCGAGGACGCCCACGGCAACGCGGAGGACCGGCCCTCACCCGGGAGGGCGACGGGGACGCCCCCGCCTCACCCCGCCCCCTCCATCAGCCCGCTGACCTCCGTCCCGGGCGGCGTCAGCAGGAAGACGTTGCGGTCGACCCGGTGCATCCCGCTGCCCAGACCGAAGACGACGCCCGTGCTGAAGTCGAGGACGCGCTTCGCGACGTCGCCCTCCGCGCCGGAGAGGTCGAGGAGGACCGGCGCGCCGGCCATGACCGTCTCGGCGACCTCGCGGGCGTCGGCGAAGACGTTGACGCGCAGGACCACGAAGCGGCGCCGGGTCTCGGTCTCGTCGTCCGGGAGGGAGCGGTGGTTGACCGCGGAGGGCCAGGCGTCGCGGCCCCGTAGAGGCACGACCTGGGCGAGCCCTTCCCACTGTTCATCGGTGACGTCGTAACGGCTCACCGGCTCCCCCTGACCTGACTCGCTTTCCATGCCTGCACCAGCCAATTCTTACGCCAAGTCACCCGTTCGGCCCAACAGCGACACACAGCGGCGCGGAAGCGTTCGGTCCGTTGCCGCCGAGCCCGCCCCGACCTGGGGCAGATGTGCGAATATGCCCGCTTCTTACCGCCCTCATACCGGACTCTTCACCGCACGTCGCTCACCGGTCACGCACCGCCGCTAGCGTCCGGTCCCGTGCACTTGGCAGAAACACAGCAGGTGACGCCCGGCCGGCGGACGCAGTCGGCGGTGTCCGCCGTACCGGGACCGCGCGCGGAGGCCCCCGGGGCCCCCGCGCAGTGGCACCGCGTCCTCACGCTCCTGGCCGACGTGAGCCTCTTCATCGGCACCCGCTCGGTCTGGACACAGGCGGCCACGCACCGGCTCGTCCTCGCCGGGGTCATCTCCCTCTGTTACGCGGCGATCCTGGTGACCGGCGTCCTCGCGCTGACCGTCCGCCGGGCGCGCTCGCTGGCCCGCCTCGACCTGGTGGTGCTCGCGACCGCGGTCACCCTCGCCCTGTGCGCGTGGGCGCTGAACCACGCCGGCGGCGACGAGGCGCTCCTCACCACCCAGGCCGCCAGGGAACTCGTCCACGGACACCACGCGTACGAGCACCCCTGGCCGTGGCTGTTCCGCATCAGGGGCGTCGCCGTGACCGCGACGACGACCGGCGGGTACGACTACACGTACGGCTATCCCCCGCTCGCGCCGCTGCTCACCGTCCCGTTCCTGTGGCTGGGCCACGGCGGCGCCCCGGCGACGGCGGTGGCCACCCTGGCGCTGGTCGCGGGCGCGATCGCGCTGTGGCGGCTGGTCCCGGCGCAGTGGCGGTCGGCGGCCACGATGGTCGTCCTGGGCTTCGGCCTCCTGCCGAACTACGCCCGCCAGGGCTACCCGGCGATCGTCGCCCTCGCCCTGCTGATCCCGGTGGTGGTCCGCTGGCCCCGGATCGGCGCGCGCGGCCGGCTGGGCGCGGCCGGGGTCGCCCGCGCCGCGTGCCTCGGCGCGGCCTGCGCGGCCCAGCAACTCCCCTGGTTCGTCGCGCCGTTCCTGCTCGCCGGGATCTACGCGGTGCGCCGCGGCGAGCTGGGCGGGCGCGCGGCGGCGCGCGTGGTGCTGCGGATCACCGGCATCGCCGTGCTGGCCTTCCTGCTCGTCAACGCCTACCTGATCGTGACCGAGCCCGGTCCCTGGCTGCGCGGCATCGTGCTGCCGCTGACCCAGGGCGCCATCGTGCACGGCCAGGGCCTGGTCGGCGTCTCGCTGTACTTCACCCACGGCAGCGACCGGCTCGACTGGTACGGCCACGCGAGCATGCTGCTGGCCGCGGCGCTGCTCGCCCTGTTCGTGCTGTTCGTGCGGCGCCTCGGCCCGGCCGCGACCGTGCTGCCGTGGTGCGCGTTCTTCCTGGCGACGCGCTCGCAGGACGGCTACTACCTGATGATGACCCCGCTGTGGCTGGCGGCGGCGGTCACCGCGCCCCTGCCGGAGTTCGCGCACGCCTGGCAGCCCCGGCCCCGCTTCCTGGCCGGACCCCGGCGCAGGCCCGCCCGGATCGCGGCCGTCGCGGTGCTGCTCGCGCCCGCGCTGGTCAGCGCGGTCCTCGCGGCGACCGGCAGGCCCCCGCTCCGGATGGACATCGCATCGGTCCGGACCCCGAGGCCCGGGACGATCTCCGGGGTGACCCTCCGGGTCGCCAACACCGGCGACGTCCCGCTCACCCCGCACTACATGCTGACCGCGGGCCAGGGCATGAGCCGCTACTGGTTCCTCACCCACGGCCCGGCCACCATCCCCGCGCACACCACGGCGACCGTCGAACTCCGTTCCCCCTCCGGCGACTTCACGCTCCCGAAGAAGCCGAGCACCCGGCTGCGGCTGCGCGCCTTCACGGGCGGTCCCCAGACGCTGTCCACCCGCGACGTAGGACGATCCGAGCTGGGCGGCACGAGCTGATCGCCCCCGCCCGCCCCGTGCGGCCCGGCCGTCATCACGGCCGGGCCGCTGCGTCGTTTCAGGGTGATCATCCACGGAAGCGGCGCGGGTCACAGCCGCAAGGGGAGAAAACTCACAAGCGATTGCACTGCACTCTTTTGAGCACACTGGCCTAGCATCCGAGCCATGACGGTCCTGCCTGACGACGGGCTCCCACTGGCCGCCGAGTTCCCTGACGCGACACACGAGCAGTGGCAACGCCTGGTCGAAGGTGTGCTGCGCAAGTCGGGCAAGGAAGTCTCGGGTACGGCAGCTGAGGACGCTCTGTCCACGACGCTGGAGGACGGGCTGCGCACCCGTCCCCTCTACACCGCGCGCGACACCGCGCCCGACCCCGGCCTGCCGGGCTTCGCCCCGTACGTACGGGGTGCGCGCCCCGAGGGCGGGGTCACGGGCGGCTGGGACGTGCGGCAGCGGCACACGACGCTCGCCGACGGCGCGGTCCTCGCCGACCTGGAGAACGGCGGCACCTCGCTGTGGCTGGCGCTGGGCGAGGGGGGCATCCCGGTCGCCGACCTCGGCCGGGCCCTGGAGGGCGTCTACCTGGACCTCGCACCGGTCGTGCTGGACGCCGGGCGGGACACCGCGGCGGCGGCCGAGGCGCTGCTGGCCCTGTACGCGGACAGGGGCGTCGACCCCGAGGCCGCGCGCGGCAACCTGGGCGGCGACCCGCTCGGGTACGAGGCCCGCACCGGCACCGCGCAGGACCTCGCGCCGTACGCCGCCCTGGCCGCGCGCTGCGCCGAGACCCACCCGGGCCTGCGCGCGCTGACCGTGGACGCGCTGCCGTACCACGAGGCCGGCGGCTCGGCCGCGCAGGAGCTGGGCGCCTCGCTCGCCACCGGCGTGGCCTACCTGCGGGCGCTGACCGAGGCGGGCCTGTCCGTCGACCAGGCCGCCGCACAGCTGGAGTTCCGGTACGCGGCCACCGCCGACCAGTTCCTGACCATCGCCAAGCTGCGCGCGGCGCGCCGGCTGTGGGCGCGGGTCGCGGAGGTCAGCGGCGCGCCCGGCGCGCAGGTGCAGCACGTGGTGACCTCGCCGGTGATGATGTCCCGCCGCGACCCGTGGGTGAACATGCTGCGCACCACGGTGGCGACGCTCGCCGCCGGGGTGGGCGGCGCCGACTCCGTGACGGTGCTGCCGTTCGACCACGCGCTCGGCCTGCCGGACGCGTTCGCCCGGCGCATCGCCCGCAACACGTCCACGATCCTGATCGAGGAGTCGTACCTCGCGCGCGTCATCGACCCCGCGGGCGGCTCCTGGTACGTGGAGCGGCTGACCGACGAACTCGCCCAGGCCGCCTGGGAGTTCTTCCGGACCATCGAGCGCGACGGCGGCCAGGCGGCCGTGCTGCGCTCCGGGCGGCTGCGCACCGACCTCGCGACGACCTGGGCGGAGCGCTCCAAGAAGCTCGCCAAGCGGCGCGAACCCATCACCGGTGTCAGCGAGTTCCCGCTGCTGGCCGAGAAGCCGGTGAAGCGCGAGCCCGCGCCCGAGCCGCCGTCCGGCGGGCTGCCCCGGGTACGCCGGGACGAGGCGTTCGAGGAGCTGCGGGCCCGCTCCGACGCCCATCTCGCGGCGACCGGTGCCCGCCCGCGGATCTTCCTCGCCACGCTCGGCTCGGCATCCGAGTACACCGCGCGGGCGTCCTTCGCCGCGAACCTGTTCCAGGCCGGCGGCATCGAGCCGGTCACCGAGGGGAGCTTCGAGGAGAGCGGCGCCACCGAGGCCGTGCTCTGCTCCAGCGACGCGCGGTACGCCGAAGAGGCCGAGCGGGCGGCCGAGTCGCTGCGCGCGGCCGGCGCCCGGCAGGTGTTCCTGGCGGGCCGGGGCGAGTACGCCGGTGTCGACTCGTACGTCTTCGCGGGCTGCGACGCCGTCGATGTGCTGTCCGCGACTCTTGACCGCATGGGAGTGTCCTGATGGGAATCCCCGACTTCTCCGGCATCGAGCTGGGGACCCCGGTGGCCGGCGGCAGCGCCGAGGAGTGGCAGGCGGCCGTCAAGCGGGCCACCGGCGGCGCCGAGCCGCTGTGGGAGACCCCCGAGGGCATCGGGGTCAAGCCGCTGTACACGGGGCGTGACCTGGAGGGCCTGGACTTCCTGGGCACCTACCCGGGCATGGCGCCGTACCTGCGCGGCCCGTACCCGACGATGTACGTCAACCAGCCCTGGACCATCCGCCAGTACGCGGGCTTCTCCACCGCCGAGGAGTCCAACGCCTTCTACCGGCGCAACCTGGCGGCGGGCCAGAAGGGCCTGTCGGTCGCCTTCGACCTGCCCACGCACCGCGGTTACGACAGCGACCACCCGCGGGTGACCGGTGACGTCGGCATGGCGGGCGTCGCGATCGACTCCATCTACGACATGCGGCAGCTGTTCGACGGGATCCCCCTCGACCGGATGACGGTGTCGATGACGATGAACGGCGCCGTGCTGCCGGTGCTGGCGCTGTACATCGTGGCGGCGGAGGAACAGGGCGTACCGCCCGAGAAGCTGGCCGGGACCATCCAGAACGACATCCTCAAGGAGTTCATGGTCCGCAACACCTACATCTATCCGCCGAAGCCGTCGATGCGGATCATCTCCGACATCTTCGCGTACACCTCGCAGCGGATGCCGCGCTACAACTCCATCTCCATCTCCGGCTACCACATCCAGGAAGCGGGTGCGACGGCCGACCTGGAGCTGGCGTACACGCTCGCGGACGGTGTGGAGTACATCCGCGCGGGGCGCGAAGCCGGCCTGGACGTGGACGCGTTCGCGCCGCGCCTGTCGTTCTTCTGGGCGATCGGCATGAACTTCTTCATGGAGGTCGCGAAGCTCCGGGCGGCCCGGCTGCTGTGGGCCAAGCTGGTCGCGCAGTTCGAGCCGAAGAACGCCAAGTCCCTGTCGCTGCGCACCCATTCGCAGACCTCGGGCTGGTCGCTGACCGCGCAGGACGTGTTCAACAACGTCACGCGCACCTGCGTCGAGGCGATGGCCGCGACCCAGGGCCACACCCAGTCGCTGCACACCAACGCCCTGGACGAGGCGCTCGCGCTGCCCACCGACTTCTCGGCGCGCATCGCCCGCAACACCCAGCTGCTCATCCAGCAGGAGTCGGGCACCACCCGGGTCATCGACCCGTGGGGCGGCAGCGCCTACGTCGAGCGGCTGACGTACGACCTCGCACGCCGGGCCTGGGCGCACATCCAGGAGGTGGAGCAGGCGGGCGGCATGGCGCAGGCCATCGACGCGGGCATCCCCAAGCTGCGCGTGGAGGAGGCGGCGGCCCGCATCCAGGCCCGCATCGACTCCGGGCGCCAGCCGGTGATCGGCGTCAACAAGTACCGCGTCGACAGCGACGAGCAGATCGACGTGCTCAAGGTCGACAACTCCTCGGTGCGCGCCCAGCAGATCGAGAAGCTGCGCCGGCTGCGCGCGGAGCGCGACGAGCAGGCCTGCCGGGACGCGCTGGACGCGCTCACCCGGGCCGCCGAGGGCACCGAGAACCTGCTGGAGCTGGCCGTGCGCGCGGCCCGCGCCAAGGCGACCGTCGGTGAGATCTCCGACGCCCTGGAGAAGGTGTACGGCCGGCACGCCAGCCAGATCCGTACGATCTCCGGCGTGTACCGCAACGAAGCAGGCGAGTCCCCGTCGGTGGACCGCACCCGTGCCCTGGTGGACGCCTTCGAGAAGGCCGAGGGGCGCCGGCCGCGCATCCTGGTCGCCAAGATGGGCCAGGACGGCCACGACCGCGGCCAGAAGGTGATCGCGACCGCGTTCGCCGACCTCGGCTTCGACGTCGACGTCGGCCCGCTGTTCCAGACGCCGGACGAGGTCGCGCGGCAGGCGGTCGAGGCGGATGTGCACGTGGTCGGCGTGTCCTCGCTGGCCGCCGGTCACCTCACCCTCGTCCCGGCGCTGCGCGAGAAGCTGGCGGAGGAGGGCCGCGAGGACATCATGATCGTGGTCGGCGGGGTGATCCCGCCGCAGGACGTGCCCACGCTCCTGGAGATGGGCGCCACGGCCGTGTTCCCGCCCGGGACGGTGATCCCGGACGCGGCGTACGACCTGGTCCAGCGGCTGTCGGCCGACCTCGGCCACGAGCTGTAGGGGCGCGATGGCCCCGATCGATCTCGACACATATGTCAAGGGTGTGCTCGACGGGAAGCGGGCCCTGGTGGCCCGCGCCATCACGCTCGTCGAGTCCACCCGGCCCCAGCACCGCGCGCTCGCCCAGGAGTTGCTGACCCGGCTGCTGCCGTACAGCGGCCGGGCCCGGCGGATCGGCATCAGCGGGGTGCCGGGGGTCGGCAAGTCGACGTTCATCGACGCGTTCGGCACCATGCTGACCTCGCTGGGCCACCGGGTCGCCGTCCTCGCCGTCGACCCGTCCTCGACCCGCACCGGCGGCTCCATCCTCGGCGACAAGACACGGATGGAACGGCTGTCGGTCGACCCGGCGGCCTTCGTGCGGCCCTCCCCCAGCGCGGGCACGCTGGGCGGGGTCGCGAAGGCCACCCGTGAGTCGATGGTGGTGATGGAGGCGGCGGGCTACGACGTGATCCTCGTGGAGACCGTCGGCGTCGGGCAGTCGGAGACGGCGGTCGCCGACATGGTCGATTCCTTCCTGCTGCTCACCCTGGCCCGCACCGGCGACCAGTTGCAGGGCATCAAGAAGGGCGTCCTGGAGCTGGCCGACGTGGTCGCCGTCAACAAGGCGGACGGCCCGCACGAGCGCGACGCGCGGTCAGCGGCACGGGAGTTGGCGGGCGCGCTGCGGCTGATGCACGGCAAGGACGCGTTCTGGACCCCGCCGGTGCTGCACTGCAGCGCGCGCGAGTCCACGGGGCTCGGCACGGTGTGGGAACGGCTGGAGCAGCACCGCACCCTGCTGGACTCCACCGGGCGGCTCACCGCCAAGCGGCGGGACCAGCAGGTCGACTGGACGTGGGCGATGGTCCGCGACGAACTCCTCGGCCGCCTGCACGCGGACCCCGCGGTGCGGGAGGCGGCGCCGGAGCTCGAACGGCGGGTCAGGGAAGGGTCGTTGACGGCGACCCTGGCCGCCGAGCGGATTCTGGAGGCATTCGAAGGCGGCGCGAGCCGTTCGCACTCGGTCAGCTGAGTCCGCCGCGTTCGCAGATCCGCCGTGCCACTTCCCGGAGTTTGACGTTCTTGTCCTGGGAGTAGCGGCGCAGCACGTCGAAGGCCTGGTCCTCGGTGAGGTCGTGGCTGCCCATGAGGATGCCCATGGCCTCGCCGATGACGTGCCGGGTGGAGACGGCCTGCTCCAGCTGGGCGTGGGTGCGGGCGCTGGAGAAGGCGACCGCGGCGTGCGAGGCGAGCAGCCAGCCGGCCGTCTCGTCGGCCTCGGTGAAGGCGCCCGGACTGCGGGAGTAGATGTTCAGCGCGCCGAGGTCCTCGTCCTCGGTGTAGAGCAGGAATCCCATCATGCTGCCGAGACCCAGCTCGCGGGCCGCGCGCACGTAGTCCGGCCAGCCCGGGTGGTCCTCGCGGAAGTCGGCGATGCGGAACACCCGGTCCGCGCTCTCGGGGCGCGCGACGTCGTAGCAGGGGCCCTCCTGGAGGCGCTCCTGCAAGCGGTCGCTGTCGATCACCACCTGGTCGGTCGGGGCGAGGGTGCGCACTCCCCTGGCGTGCAGGATGAGGATGCCGGCCGCGTCACAGCCGGGAATCAGCTCGGTGGCGGAACGGGTGATCCGGTTCAGGGTGTCGGTCACCGTCTGCTGCGCCAGCAGGTCCCGTGCGAGCGCGGCCATCCGCTCGGCGAACATGCGCCAGTCCATCGGTCTCCTCTCTGCCCCCGTACCCGACCACCTGCCCTGTTTCCACCATCGCATCCTCACGACCGGGCGGCTGCGCGGGACACACGAGGGTGCGGGGGCCGGGGTGGGCGGTAGCGGGCGGCGGGGCGTGGAGACGCGCGAGGGCGCCGGGCGGACGCCGCAGCGGGCACGGGGCCGGGGGGTGCAGGGCGAGGGCGACGGGCGGGTCAGTCCTCGCGTTCCGGCAGGACCAGGCGGAACGCCGCCCCGGTCAGCGCGCGGTTGTCGGAGCCGAGGACCTCGATGTCGGCGGAGACGTCGTCCGTGGCGCAGGACTGGAGGAAGCGGCGTACCCGGTGCAGGCCGCGCCCCCGGCCCTCGCCCCGGGTGGTCCAGGTGGGGCCGAAGATCCGCGCGGGCCGGGACGCGGCCTTCTCCGGCAGGCCGGGCCCGCTGTCGCGGAGCACGAGCAGCACCTCGGGGCTGTCCCGCTCGACGAGGATCTGGAGGACGCCGTCCTGCCCGGCGAGGGCCTCGGCCGCGTTGTCCATCACCTCGTAGAGCACGGCGCGCAGCATGGGCTCGGGCACCGCGACCCGCAGTCCGGGCGGGCAGCGCACATCGAGGCGGGCGTAGGGGTGCGCCTCCTCGAACTCGGGCTGCAACGAGGCGATCAGGGCGGCCGGTTCGGCCTCGGGACCGCCGGCCCCCTCGAAGTCCTCCTCGGCCAGCTGGCGTCGGGCCTCCTCGGCGAACTCCTCGTACCCGCCCGGGGTCTCACGCAGGCGGGGGTACAGGGGCACGGTCGCGTACCGGTTGAGGTGCCACGGCTTCGGGCCGTCGCCGCGCTCCTCCCGCTCCAGGGCGAGCCTGCCGAGCAGTACGGTGAGCTGCTGCTCGGCCTCGGCCCGCAGGGCCCGCACGATGCCGCTGAGGGGGACCCGCAGTTCGTCCCCCGCGCCGGTCAGCAGCCCCCTGCGCACCAGGTCGTCGACCGCGGCCACGATCCGCTCCCTGACCCACGGCTCCGCGCCGCACGCCTCGGCCATGTCCGCCGCCTCCTCCCTGCCGACGTGCCCGCCGACGGCGTCGCTCGCCGCCAGCGCCGCCCACCAGGCCGCCTCCCCGGCGGGCCCGCCGCAGCGGGCCGTCAGTTCCTCCCGCAGCGCATGGGTCAGCGCCTCGTCCTGCTGCCAGCCGCCCTCGGCCGCCGCCCACCGCCGGACGGGGTTCGCACCGTCGGCGGGGCGTTCCGTGTACCGCAGCATCACCAGCAGCAGATGCGGGTCCATGCCGGTGCAGTGCTCCATGGCCTGTACGGCGGCCGGGCCGCAGCCCAGCGAGAGCCGGCTGATCCAGCGCAGGGTGCGCCAGGCCACGTCGGCCTCGGCGCCCAGGATCCGGCCGAGTTCGGGCCCGTTGTGCCCGGCGAGCGCGGCGACCGGCCACTGCGGGGCGAGGACGCCGAGCAGGGCCGCCGCCCGGTCCGGTACCTCGGTGAGCACCACCAGGCGCAGCAGGTCCCGCAGGGTCAGCACCGCGACGGGGCGCCGGTCGGTGTAGCCGGACGGTTCGACGCAGGGGCCGACCGCCACACAGGCCCGCTCGTCCTCGCCGGTGTCCGGCAGGCCGACCGCCCCGGGGCCGCCGACATACAGGTCGACGCGGCCGGTCGGGTGCAGCCGGGAGAGGGCGGGACCGGTGAACAGGCCGTCGAGGAAGGCGAGGTGGAAGGGACTGCCCTCGACCGGCGTGGCCGTCATCGGGCCGGCCGGCGGCGCCCCGAGGAAGCGGCACAGCGCGCGGGCGAACCCGGCGGCCGCCTCGGCGGACACGTCGTGCTCCAGGCGGCCGTACGCCTCCAGCAGCTCCCGTCCGTCGCGGTCGGCCGCCCGCCAGTCGACGAACGCCGGGGGCCGCAGCCGGCCGGGGTTGAGGTGGAAGTCGAGGAACTGGCGCGGGTCCCAGTCCGCCTTCCAGACCGGCGGCGCCGTCATGCCCTCGGGGATCGGGGCGCCGGGCGGCTCACGGTTCAACAGGGCGGTCGCGGCGACGAGTTCACCGGCGTCGATGAGGGCCCGGATGCGGGCGACGGCCTGGTCCTCGGCGCCCTGCTCCGCCGCCGCGGGGAGCCGGGCGGCGAGTTCGCGGGAGGCGTCCGCGATGCGCCGTTCGAGGTCGTCCGCCATCGCGTCCAGGCGCGCGACCACCCGGGGCCGCCCCGAGCGGGCCTGTTCCACCAGCACCTCGGCCTCGACGGGGTCGTCCCGCCACGCCACGCCCGCGCCCTGGGCCCGACGGGCGAGCGCGTCCAGCCGCTGTCCCACCAGCTCGGCCGCCTTCACCCGGAGGCTCTCCAGCTGCCGGGCCAGCCGCTCGGCGTCGTGCGGGCGCAGGTCCGCGCTCCCCGCGAGCAGATACTCGGCGGCGTCGAACTCGCCCCGCTCCAGAAGCTCCTCGCAGACGACGCGCACGGGGCGGCCGCCGAGCCGGGCGAGGACCGCGCGGGCCAGCTCGACGGCGTCCTCGGGGCCGTACGACGGCTGCCGGCGCGCCAGCAGGGCCAGCACCTCGGGGTAGCGGAACCGGCCGGGCCAGGTGCCGAGCAGGTGCCGGGCGCCGTCCAGATGGTTCCGCACCTGGCTGTCGTGGCTCGGCGCGCTCATGCGTTCTCCTTCCCGGCCTTCGGCAGCGCGGACAGCGCCTCCAGCAGGGCCTTGGCCGGATGGCAGGCGGGCTCGCCCAACTCGTCCGCCTGCTTGACCAGTTGATGCCACGAGCGGTCCAGGTGGCGGGCGAACTGCCGCTGGGGGGCGGTCAGTCGGGGCGCGGCCGGGCCCTGTCGCCCCTCCTCGGAGCGGGCGACCAGGGACCTGGCCTCGGCGATGAACTCGGCGAGGCGGCGGGCGTAGGCGAAGTGGTTGCTCCACTCGATCTTGCGCAGGCCGAGGTCCGCGGACATCCGGTCGATCTGGGTGCGGATCTCGTGCTCGCCCTGCGGCAGCCGCTCGACCACCGGGACCCAGCGGTCGGCGGGCCGCGGGTCGTGGGCCATCTCACGGACCTCGGCGAGGATGCCGGCCGGCCGGAACAGCGCGCGGTGGAGCTTCTGGCCGTCCGTGAAGCTGAAGTGGTTCTTGGCCTGCTCGAAGTCGTCCACCTCGGCGGCGAGCCTGGCCCAGCGCTCGTCGGTGCGCGCCGAACGCTCCTGCCCCGCCGCCCACTCGTCCACGTCCTGCAAGGGCAGCGGGGCCGGTGCCGCCTCGAAGCAGGCGCGGGCCGCCCGGCCCAGCTCCAGCCAGGCCGTCGGCAGCCCCTCGGCGGGCGCCCCCTCCGTCAGGTGCCGGCAGGCGAGCCGGCCCGTGTCGCCGCCGTGCAGCAGCATCTCCGCGACGGCGCCCGCGAGCGCGACGGTCCGCTGATCGGGCGGGGCGGCCTCCAGGGCGAGGGCGCTGAAGAAGAGCTGCTCGCCGAACGGGCCGTGCTCCAACGGCAGTGCCACGGCGGCCAGTTCGACGGAGAGTGCGCCCGGCTTGCCACCGAGCAGCGGGGTGAGGAGGTACGCCTCCATGAACGCCCCGCGCCGCCAGGCGTCCTCCAGGAGCCAGCGGGACCACTTGTCGGAATCGGGGGTGTGCGGATCGGGGTCCTGGTCCTGGTCCTCGGCGTCGTCGGGGGCTGCCGCCTCCCGGTCCCCCGCGCCCATCAACAGCGCCGCCGCGTGCCGCCGCAGCTCCTCCGCCGCCCTGCCCGCCCGCTCCCGCTGGGCCAGTGCCGTCCACGGGTCGTCGTCCGCCGGGATCGCGGCGAACACCCCGGCCGTGGGGTGGTACTCGGGGCCGTCGTCGCCGCGGTCGCCCGCGTCCCCGAACCACTCCGGGATGCCCAGCTCGCGCGCGAAGTCCGCGGTGAAGGCGGTCCCCAGGACGTGCAGCCCGACCTGCGCCACCGCGCCCTGCCCGGGATGCGCCGCCCCGTGTCCCACCGGGTGGTGGCTGCCCACCACCAGTTCGTGATCGCTGAGCACCGCCCGTGCCCTCGCCTTGCCGACGCGCAGGGTGCCGCCCGCCTTGAGGCTCTTGAGCAGGGCGTCGTACGCGGCGGCGGTGCGCCGGCCGCCGCCGAGCGAGGGATGCTGGAGGTGCACGGTGCCGCCCGCGTCCCGCAGCCGGCGCAGCCGCAGCGCGAGGGTCTCGTCGCACGCCTCGTGCTCGGCCCGGTCGTCGGTGACGGCGAGCCGTTCGCCCGCGCCCGCGACGAGCCGGCCCACCGCCTCGGTGTACGCGCCGTCCCACACCGCGCGCACCACCGGATCGGCGCCCCGGTACACGTCGTTCACCGCGTCCACGAGTTCGCGCAGCACCCGTCCCCAGGCGGCCGCCCAGCCGACCTGGAAGCCCACGGGGTCCTCGCCCCACTCCTCCGGCAGCTCGGGGGGCTCCCACTGCCACCAGCGCGCGGGCTCGGCCGGGAGTTCGCGGCCGCTGCGGCCGAAGTCGTCGGGGGCGATGGCGATGCTCCGCGCGGTCTCCCAGTAGGGGTAGACCCTGCGCACCCAGCTGAGCAGGTCGGCCACGCACAGCGGGGGCGCGTCGGTGTCCTCGGGCGGTTCCACGAGCACCCCGGCGCCGGTCTCGGCCGACAGGAAGCCGCGGGAGCCGACGTAGGCGGCGCGGTTGTCGCAGATGAGCAGCGACGCCGCGCTGGAGCTGCTGCGCTTCTCCAACAGCACCTTGCCGGGATAGCGCGCCTTGAGGTCGAACAACGCGGTCTCGGACCGGGCTTCGAGCTTCGCCGTCGGGTGCTCGCCCCACAGCACGACGAGGGTGGCGCCCCGTTTCAGCGCCCCCTCCAGGGCGGGCAGCAGCGGGTTGAGGGCGTCGTAGGCGATGGCCGGCGCGGCCAGCACCAGTTGGTGCTCGGCCCGGTCGATCAGGTCGCCGACGACATAGCCGACGCCGGCCTCGGGCGCCACCGGCTGGGCCGCGCAACGGGCCCTGCGTGCCTCGGAGACCTGCTCGCGCAGCTGGTCCGTCCTGGACTTCAGCGCGTGGTGCCGGCCGGGCAGGTCCGGCAGTTCGGGGGTGCCGTCCAGCCCCTCGGCCAGCTGTTCCAGCTCGCGGATCAGCTCCCTGAGGGTGTCGGGCCGCACCACCTCCGGGACCTGGCGGTTCAGCAGCTTCTTGACGAAGGTGCTCTCGGGGCGGGTGCGCAGCAGGTGGGTGACGTGCGCCTGGAAGAGCTGGGCGCCCCTGCGCCCCCAGCCGGACGGCGCCTCGACGGGCACGGCGGCGATCTGGCCGCTGCCGGGGTCCTTCTTCACCACGACCTCGACCGGGGTCCAGCGGACCGCCTCGGGCGGGCTGAGCACGGGGTTGGTGAAGGACACGTTCAGGACCCGGCGGCGCACGCCGCGGGAGCGGCGGTCCTCGGCCACGGCCTGGCGGACGGCGCGCAGCAGTTCCGTCTGCGGCAGGTCCTCCGCGGAGACGCCCCGCGCCATCGGCATCTCCAGGGCGCCCAGCGGCACCCGGACGCTGCCGTCCCGGTACGGCAGGATCGTCTCGGTCACCGGGTCGAACAGGAACTTGCGCGGCTCCACCGTGGTGGCGACCGCCTGGGCCCCGTCGCCGTCGCCGAGGACCGCCTCGGCCGCCGGGGTGCCCTCCAGGGTGTGGGAGGTGAAGTCGACGGCCAGGAAGCCCCGGCTCCACAGGGCGTGCACCACGTCCAGCATCAGCCGGCGGGGCAGCGAGAAGAGGTCGCCGAGCGAGTCCACGGTGGTGCGGCCGCCGGCCACCGCCGCGAGCACCAGCTCCTCCAGGGTCGAGGCGCCGGCCTCCGAGCCGAGTTCCACCCTGAGGGTGATCACCCGGCAGGGCAGGGCCACCAGGGTCGTCTCACTCACCGGCGTCCTCCGCTGCCGTGGCTCCGGCGACGGGCGCGGGGTCCGCTTCCCTCTGCGGGGGTACGACCGCGCGTCGTCCGCCGGTGATGTCCTCGGTGACCGCGTCCACGATCACCCCGCTGTCCCGGAACGCCTCGATGACCGTCTCCCAGTCGGCCCCGCCGTACTGCTCGAAATGCGCCAGGTCGCCTACCACGACGAGCAGTTTCCGCGCCCGGGACAGCATCACGTTGACCACCTCGGGCTGCGCGGTGTGGCCGATGTTCCCCCGGGTCCCCTCGCCGCGCACGGCGCTGCGCACCAGCGAGACGATCACCACCTCGGCCTCGCCGCCCTGGAACGAGTGCACGGTGTGCACCCGCCCCCGCAGCCCCTTGGACTCCAGGATGCCGGCCTGTTTGCGGTAGGGGGTGATGACGACGAGTTCCCCGGGGTCCGTGCGGTGGGCGAGCCCGAGCCGGGCCACGAGGTCGTCGATCAGCTCCGCCTCGCCCTCGTTCCCCCAGTAGGGGGTGTCGCGGCAGCCGTCGTGCCGTGAGGTGTCGAGCCACACCAGCGGCGCGTCGGTCACGTACGGCGGTTCGGTGCGGCCGTGGACCTGGTCGATGTGCGGGTCCGAGGTCAGGAAGGTGCCGGTCGGGCCCGCGTCGGGGTAGAAGGCCCGCGCGAAGGGCTTGGCGATGTCGGGGTGCATACGGAACTGGGTGTCCAGGACGTCGATCGGCCGCTGCGAGGAGGCCGTGCGCCGGGGGTCGTGGCCCTCGAAGAAGCGCCGGAACATGTGCAGATGGTCGAGGTAGGTGTGCTGGTTGGCGTAGTGGGCCTGGATGCGGTCGTGTTCGTGGGCGGCGAGCCCCTCCAGGAAGTTCTGCATGTCCTGGGCGCGGTGCGGGCCGAGCTGCTGGTAGTCGCCGACGAGCGTCCAGCGCACGCCCCGCACGAGCGGCATGACGACCTCGGTGGGCCAGGCCTTGGCCGCCTCCTCGATGATCACCCAGTCGAACATGTCGCTCGGGTCGCGGACCTCGTCGGACAGCGTGCCCGCGATGGAGCAGGTGGCGAAGACGATGTCGGCGCCGGACTTCACCCGCTCGATCAGTTCGAGGCGGGTGTCGCCCGCGAGTTCGGCCCACCGCTTCATCAGCCGCTTCTCGTCCTCGCCGCGCGCCCCCTCGCAGCCCTCCGCCACCCGGCGGACGATGTGCGCCACGAGGTCCTCGACGATGTTCTCCGCCGTGTACTTCCGTACCGAGGAAGGGGCTTCCTCCCGCTCCCGGCTGCGGGAGAGTTCCCGCAGGGCGAGCAGGGAGCGGTCCTCGATGCGCGGCCGCAGCTCCTTGACGATCTTCTCGGCGAGCTGGTCGAGCGCGTCGTTCGACTGGGCGCTCACCAGGACCCGGGCCCCGTGCTCCATCTCCAGGAAGTCCCGCAGGGCCTTGGAGACGACGGTGCTCTTGCCGGTGCCGGGCGGCCCCTGGAGGGCGTAGAAGGGGTGGAAGCGCAGCATGTTGGAGACGATGGTCTGGCCCTTGCCGCGCAGCTCGCGCTGGTCCCGGCTCGTACCGCCCCTGCTGCGCAGCTCGATGGCCTCCGGCGCGTCCAGGATGCGCACCAGGCCCTGCTTGTGCGCGAGAGAGTCCAACCCGCGGGCCTCACGGCGCAGTTGGGTCTCGGTGCCGCGGTCCTCGTCGGGCCTGAGCCAGCCGCGCTCGGGCACCTGGCGGCCGCCGAGCGGCTGGATCTGCACCGAGTCCGCGTCCAGCCGTACCTTCAGCCGGGCCTCCACGGTGGCGCCGCCGAAGTAGGGGTCGGTGGGGTGGCCGTCACGACCGGTGCGATCCTCCACCAGGGTGACCCGCGCCCATTCGTTCTCGGTGAGCAGTTGCCGGGCGAAGTCCCCCAGCGGAGGCCTGCGCTGGGGCTGGGCGTAGGAGGTGAGCAGCGGATCGCCGTGCAGCCAGCGGCGGTCGCGCTCGTGGTCCTGGGTGAGGACGATCGCGTCGCCCTCCTCCGAGCGCACCCGGACGTAGGGGTACTGGCGGGCGCGCAGCGCCACGCCCTGGTACTCCAGCATGAACCGGTACGACCGCAGCAGTTTCTGCGAGCCCTGGTGGTCCACGGCGCGCTCGGTGACGACGGCCTTGGTCAGGTCCTCCCAGGAGGGCCGGGACTCCCCGCCCTTGTCGATGGACTGGCCGACCCAGAAGGGCACGAGGTCGACCTTGCCGATGCTGCGCCGGGGCCAGGCGGCCAGCAGGTCGTCCGCGTACCGCTTGTCCAGCAGGTACTTGATGACGAGCGTGTCCGTGTGGATCTTCTTGCGGCGGCTGCTGATCGCCTCGTCGTAGTGGAACGCGCAGAACCACACGGCCTGGTTGCCGATGAGGACCCACTGCGCCTCGGCCTGCGACTGCGGTGAGTCCCCGTGCACGAAGCCCTGGGCGCCGCTGGGGCTGTGCACCAGCTGGGCCTGGCGCAGCTCGTCCTCCAGGAAGGACTGGAGCTCCCGGCAGCCTTCGGGGGTGTCGGGGCGGTGGTCGGTCCAGCCCCGGCTTTCGTGCACCGTCTGCACGGACTTCTCGGGCATGAAGGCCAGCAGCCTTGGCTTCTGGTCGTGTTGCTCGTCGGGGGCGAAGCCCAGCGTGATCTCGGTCCAGTGGCGTTGCAGCGCGGCCGCCGCGTCGAAGGAGGAGATACGGCCGCTGGGGGACGGGTCGAGCATGTCACCCAGCGCCTCCCGCAGCCGGCGCGGTGCCCTCGTCGTCGTGGTCAGCATGCGGCGCATCGCGGTGTGCAACGCGGCCAGGGTCTCGGGGAGCCGCTCCTCGGACGCCTGCTCCACCGCCTCGCACTCCTCGGGCAGCAGCTCGGTGACGGCCCCGAGGAACAGCTCCCAGCCGAGCACGCCGAGTCCGAACACATCGGTGCTGCCGTGGTCGAGCCTGCGCACGCGCACCTGGCCGAGGAGCGAGGGGTGTGTCTCGGGGGCGAGGTAGGCGAGGTGCCGGGCCCGCGGGACGTCGGCGGGCGGGGTGAGGAACAACTCCCTGACGGCCTGGGAGCGATGGTCGTCGGGTCCGGCCACGTGGTGCAGCAGGTTCTTGAGCAGGGCGCTGAGTTCGAACCGCGTCAGCGCCAGCGCCGCGCGTTCCGGCCGATGGGGCTCCATGGCCAGCCGGATCGCGCCCAGGGTCAGGTTGCGGTGCACGATCCTGGTGCCGTGCAACTGGCTGAGGGCGTCCACCAGCAGGCTGAACTGCTCGAACGCCACGATCGGGTGGTGAGCGACCCATTCCCGTACGTCGCCCCAGTCCTCCTCCGCCAGCGGGCCCCCGACCTTGCGCGTCATGATGAAGGCCACGCGGTTCGTCTTGTCGAACCGGCCGTCCACGATCTCCGGCAGCGCCGGATGCCCCAGCATCCGCAGCCGCAGCAGATTCCGTACCTCGTGGTCCCACAGCTCGCCCGCGAGGTCGTCCACCCCGTGGAAGAGCGACACCTCCCGGGGCCGCTCCTCGCCACGCGGAGCGCGCAGCACGAAGCGCGTCAACCACCCCTCGATCACATGCTCGACCCCACCGTCGAGCTCCCACCCGCCGCCCTGCGGCGCGTACACGGCCCGTCCGCCGGTGAAGAGATCCTTGATCTGGAACTCCACGTCCAGCTCTTCCCACGGTTCATCCATCCTGGTCCCCCGTTCCGTCATCCCTGGGACTGGAGTTCTCGACTGTGCCGGTTGTTCGGGCGGGCGGGGTGGCGGCGCGCGGAGCGAGGGGGGCGGGTTCCGGGGCGGTGCGTGGCACGGCGGCGGACCGCTCGTGGGTCTCCGCCGCCACGGCCAGGACGACCACACCGTCCCTGAGGGCCACCGCGAGGCCCCCGTCGGACAGCGCCGTCAGGCCCAGGACGGGGGAGCCGAGCCGGACGCGGCGGTCGGGGACGAAGGACCGGGTGGACGTCCGGTCGGTGCGCCAGAACAGGACGTCGCCGTCGTGCCCGGCGCTCGCCCACATCCCTCGGTACGCCGCCCCGCGCAGCGGCACCCGCCCGCCGACGTCGCCGTCGTGCGCGTGCGTCGCTTCCTCGGGGCGGCGGCCGTCGGTGCCGTCCCACCCCCGGCGGAAGGCCGCGCGGCCCGCCTCCCCGGTCAACTCCCGCCCGTCGCCCGCGTCCAGGACCCTTACGGCCTTCGCGGTCCGTCCCGGCGTCCGGACCTCATGGCACAGCACCAACGCCTCGGCGCCCTCCTCGGTGTCGTACCGGTACATCCCGGTGATCCGGCCGAACGGCACCCCGATGGCCGTCGCCGCGTCGGCCACGTGCACCGAGGGATCCCAGAAGTGGATGGTCGAGCCCCGCTCCGCCACGGCCGCCACCATCTGCCCTCCCTCGGGGTCCGCCAGCACCGCGACCGCACGGGCCCCCGCGCCCGTCCCGCCGCCGACCGGCCGACGGGGCAGGCCCCCTCCCACGGCCCACAGTTCCCGCTGGTCCCCCCACAGAACCGTCTGCCCGGCACCGCCCGCCTGCCACACGGCGAGCGCGGCGGGGCCCGCCCCCGCCCCGGACGGCGTCGGGCCGGCCACCTGCTCGACCGCACCGTGCCCGTCGGGCGCCGCGTCCCACCGCCACAGCGAACCGTCGGCACCGGCCACCGCCGACTCGGCACCGGCCACCGCGGTGAGCGCCACGAGCTGACGGCGCAGGCTCAGGGTGTGCAGCAGGCGCGGCACCTCCCCGGCCACGTCCCACAGGGCGAGGTCCCCCGCCCGCTCGGCCACCGCCAGCCACCGCTCCCCCTCGGGCCCGGTGACCGGGGCCAGCCCCACCACATCGCTGCCGGGGGCGCCCGGCGCGGGGGACAGCCACGCCTGTCCCGGTTCCCCGGCGGGCCCGGGGTCCAGCAGGGCCAGCCAGCCCGTCTCCCCGGCCACGGCGAACCGCCCGTCGGGCAGCGCCGCGAGCTGCCACACCGGCTCGGGCGTCTCCACCACCCGCTCGCCGGCCCCGGCCTCGGTGTGCCAGATCCGCAGCGTGCGGTCCTCGTGCGCCGCCACGACCAGACCCGCGCCCGCCGTCCCCGGGGCACCGCTCGCCGCCACGGCCGTGACCGGGCTGTCGCAGCCGCGTGTCAGCAGGACCGGGGCGTGGCTCCGCCAGGGTTCCCACAGCGTCACCGAGCCGTCGCGGGCACCGCTCACCAGCCAGGGCCGGTCGGGGCGCGCGGCGACGGCGGTGACCATCTGGCCGGCGTCGAGCTGGAGATGCGGCGGGGTACGACGCAACGCGCCCCAGCGGATCTGCCACGCCGCGCCGGTCCCGGCCGGGTGCAGGCCGCCGCAGGCGCGCAGCCCGCCGAGCTGGCGCAGTCCGGGCCGGTCGGCGGGGTGCGAGCGCTCGATCAGGTGTGCCGAGGCGACCGTGCCCAGGACCTCGATGGGCAGATCGGTCGGCACGGTCCCGCCGCCGCGCCGCCCCGGGGCCAGCGCGAGCCCGCACAGCGCCGCGACCCGCAACCGGTCCAGGACGGCCGGGTACCCGGCGAGCCGACGCCATCCGGAGGTCCCGCAGTCCGCCGCGTACTCGGCCAGCCGGCTCTCCAGGTGCGGGCTCGGCGGCAGCCCCTCGGCGACCTGTCCCGCGGCCAGCTCCAGCAGCGCGCCGAGCATCGCCGACCGCTGCTCGCCGCCGACCTCGGCGGCCAGCCGTTCGGCATAGGTGCGATGGGCCAGCCGGTAGACGCTGCGCCGGTCCTCCCCGTCCAGCAGCACATAGGCCGCGGCCTTGCCCAGGAACCCGGTGAGCGCCCGTTCGTCCGTCGCGCACCCGTCCCGGCCCGCCAGCCCCTTCGCCGCCTGCAACCAGACCCCGTCCGCACGCGGCAGGCCCCGGCCATGGCCGAGCGCGAGCGCGCGCAGGAACGGCAACGCCATCGGCATCTCCGCCGTCAGCCGCGCCACGGCGGCCCCGAACAGTCCGGAGCGGTCCTTGTCCAATAGCCGCCGCAGGCCCTCCCGCGCATCGGGGTCCGGCGCCAGCACCTGCGGATTCTCCTCGATCCCCTGCACGAGCAGCGATGCCTGGAGGAACTGCCAGGACCCCTCGCGCACATGCTGTTCGACGGCCGCCCGCACGGTCTCGGCGACCGTCTCCCCCCACGCTGAACCGGCCCCCTCCCGCAGAACCCGGCGCACCGCGTCGACGGCGTAGGCACCGGCCGCCTCCGGGTCCGGCAGGAGTTCCATGACCCGCGCCTTCCCGGTGTGCGCGCCGAGCACCGTCGGCAGGTCGATCCCGGCGCCGTCGCGGTCCCGGCCGTCTCCGGGCGAGGGGCGGGTACCGATGATCAGCGAGACCCGGGGATGGTCCGCCGCCGCGCGCAGCAGCAACTGGGCGGTCGGCACCGGGTCCCGCGCCTCGTCGAGCGCGTCGGCGACCACGAGGATCCGCTCGCCGGACTCCGCCGGAACGGGCCCCCGCTCCGCCGCCTGCCCCCCGCTCGCCCGCAGTTCCGGCACCTCTTCGAGCCGGCCGCGGACCTCCGCCGCGGTGCTCCCCGTCAGCCGCAGCACGGCCCCGACCCGCGCCCCCTCCCGCCTGAGCCGCCGCAGCGCCTCCCCGAGGAACGCGGACTTGCCGACGCCCGGCGCCCCGGGAACGATCAGCACCCGCTCCGGTCCGGGCTCGACGGCCCACCGCACGACCTCGGCCAGCTCCGTCGCCCGCCCGGTGAAGTGCGGTACGACCTCCAGGAATCCGGCGCGCTCCCGCTCCTGCGGCGACTCGGCCACCCGGGGCCCGGTCACGGGCTCGGCGTCGAACTCCCGCTGCCTGCGTTGCTGTTCGGCCACCGTGGTGACACCCGGCAACGGCACCCGGTCGCGCACCAGAAGCTTCAGCTCGTCACAGGACTCGTCCCCGAACTCGCAGTAGTGCCCCGCCTGTTTGAAATACCTCCGCAGGTCCCGGAGCTCGAAGACGTCGTGGCTGGTGAGGCCGTCGAGATAGTCCTCCAGCGTCTCCCGGAAGGTCCCCAGGTACGCCTGCGCCGCGTCCTTCCCCGTCGCGATCAGCAGGATGGAGTAGGGGGCGTCGTCCGTCGCGACCGGACGGTCGAACCGGCCACGCACCACCCGGGCGAAGTCGGACGACTTGCACGCCTCGATCACCACGATCGCCCAATGCCCCTCCTCCGCGCGGCGGTTGCGCCACTCGGCGAAGAGGTGGTGCGCGAACAGGTCCGGCGTCAGCTGGGCGCAGTCCCCGCGATCCGCCGTCCCTGGCACGAGCAGCGTCGGCCCCATGGTGCCCTGGCGGCCATGGCCCAGCCAGACCAGGGCCGAGGGCCGGTCCTTCGTACGGCGCTCGCCGATGTCGCCGTACTCCCCCGACCAGCGGGCGAGTTCGTCGTCGGCCGCAGCGAGGGACTCCACGGTGTTCGGCCCGACGGACGGCCGCGCCGCGGGCTGCCCGCCGATCCGCCGCAGTACGCCGAGCACGGCGGCGGCCTCCGCGGCGGTGTCCGCCTTCGGATACCCGGCGACATGCCCGACGGGCAGCACATGCACGTCGAACGCCTCCGCCGCCGTCCCGTCCCGGGCCTCCCCGCCCTGCCGCGGCACGACGGACGACGCGGAACCGCCCCCGACGGTCCCCGCGCCGTCCCCGCCCCCCACGGCCATCGGCTCAGGCCGCGCCGACACCAGCTCCGCCGCCATGACCTCAGCCGTCGTGCACCGTGTCGAGGACCGGGACGAGGCGCCGCTTGGGCTCGTCGCCGCCGGTCACCTCCACCTCGTACATGCCCGGCCGGCCGGGCAGACAGGAGGCCGCCAGCACGCCGGGCCGACCCGGTACCGGTTTCAGGACCGGGGTCAGCATCTCGTCCAGGCCGTTGATCCCGCGCACCCTGCACTCCAGGTCCGCGCGGCGGGCGACCCCGTCGACCTCGATGGCGAACGGCTCGCCCAGCGCGGACCACTCCGGCGTGCACAGCTCGAACTCCGCCTCGTCCCCGAGCATGGCGCCCCGCTCCTCCGGGTGGCGCAGCCCGTGCATCAGGCCGGAGGCCATGTCGAGGACGCTGCGGGCGCGGATGAGGCCGCCGTGCTCGTGGTAGAAGTGCACCGGCCTTACGGTGCCCGGGAGTTGGGCCGCGTACTGGTACACCGTGCCGTCCCCGGTCCGCGGGTCGCGCTGGGGCCGGCCCTCGGCGTCGGGGAGCAGCCGGCCGTCGTTGGAGCGCTTGAAGAGGTACCGGCCGAACACCGCGGTGCCGTCGGTGAGCCGGTAGCTCGTCCAGGTGCGCTGGCCCATGCCGACGACCGTGACGTGCTCGGGCAGGGTGGTCCCGGCCCGGCTGGTACGCCAGTCCACGGCGGCCTTCGCCAGATCGCGCCGCCCGCCGACGGCCACGATGTCCTCGACGCCCGGCACCCGCATGTCGCCGTCGACCTCGTAGGCCCGGTAGGTGGGCAGCAGGTCGTACAGCCCCGGCATGGTCGAGGCGACCTGGCGCAGGGCCGCCGCCGGCACGGGCAGCGGCAGGCCCTTGCCGGCGTTGAGCATCAGCACGGCCTTCACCGAGCCGTTGAAGGGGGTGCCGACGGTCATCACCGCCCGGATGTCGTCCCGCAGGGTGCGGTCGCGGTGCAGGGCCTCGCGGGTGAGCAGGCCGCCCATGGAGTGGGCCACGAAGACCAGCCGGGCGGGCCCCGCCTCGGGGTCGGCCTCCACATACCGCCGGTGCTCGGGATGGGCGCGCCAGGCGTCCAGGTGGCGGCGGGCCGCGGCGGCGAGCAGGGCGCCGTTGTGCTCGACGGACAGCCGCCAGTCGTAGGGGAAGGGGAGGAGGGCGGCGGAGTCCACCACGCTGCGCCGCATCTCCGCGACCATGGCGCTGTAGGGGTGGGCGGAGCCGAACCCCGGCAGCAGTTCGGCGCTCTCCAGGAGACCGGTCACCTCGACGCGTCCGGTGCGGCCCTCGCGCTCGTCCTCGGTCACCGCGAGCTGCCGCAGGCGCTCGGTGTGGGCCCTCGCGGTGTAGGCGAGGAGCTTCCCGACCCCCCATAACATGCGGCCGGTCCCGGCATCCCTGAGTTCACTGCCCATGATGCCGGGCACGATCACCACGGCGTCGTGCAGCCTTCGTCCCGGATTTCTTCTGCGCATGAGCTTCGCCTCGAACGCTCTGACGGTCCGCGTTCTCGCGGCCGATGTCACGGACGGAATCCAAGAGGCTAGCACAGCAGACCACGCTCTGTGACCGCCTCAACTGACCTGCTCAACCTGGGAGTTGCCCCTTCCGCTTGAGCGTTCCCCGCCTCACGGGAAGGTCCCGGGACACCGGGCCGAGGCGGCCCGCGGACCACGCGCTTCGAGGTCCGCCCGCGTGTCGCGGCCACCGGCGAGCGGCAGGACGGCGCACACTGCCCTATTTTTTAATAGGTGACCGAAAGGCCCGTTTCGTCATGCCGTGCCTCGTGTCCCGATGACTCAGAGTCACCCCAGGAGGGCGCAATGTACCGCTCCGAGACCGGACGACCGGCGACGGGGTGCCCCTGATGGCCGGGCCCGAGGACAGGACGTCGCCGAGGCAGCCGGACGACTCGGACCTGCATGTACGCCTGCGGACCGAGCTGGGCCGCATGGACAAGCAGATGCGCGGCCTGCTGGACGCCATGGACCGGCTCCAGGGCCTGCTGGACGCGGTGGTCGCCATCACCCGGGAGAACGAACTGCCCTCGGTCCTGTACCGCATCGTGACCACCGCCATGGACCTGGTCGGCGCGCGCTACGGGGCGCTCGGCGTGCTCGCCCCCTCCGGCGACAAGCTGGAACAGTTCATCACCGTCGGCCTCACCGAGGAGGAACGGGCCGACCTCGCGGGAACCGACTTCCCCCACGGCCGGGGAGTCCTCGGGCAGCTGATCCACCACCCCGAGCCCCTCCGGGTCGACGACATCGCGGCCCATCCGTCCTCCGTGGGCTTCCCGGAAGGGCACCCGTACATGGGCACCCTGCTCGGCGTCGCGATCAGCGTCCGCGGCGAGATCTACGGCGACCTCTACCTCTCCGAACGGCACGACGGACAGCCCTTCGACGCCGACGACGAGAACGTGGTCATCGCCCTGGCCGGCGCCGCCGGCATCGCCATCGAGAACGTCCGCCTGTTCGAACGGGTCCGTGACGGCGCCGAACAGTTCCAGCGCCTGCTGCTGCCCACCCTGCCCGATCTGCGCCCCTTCACCGCCGCCGCGGTCTACCGGCCCGCCGCCGAACCCAGCCAGCTCGGCGGCGACTGGTACGACGCCATCCCGCTGCCCGGCGACGTGGTGGCGGTGGTCATCGGGGACGTCGTCGGCCACGATCTGCGGGCCGCGGCCGCCATGGCCTCCACCCGCAACATGCTGCGCGCCCTGCTGTTCGACCGGAGGAGCGCGCCCGGCACCATCCTGTCCCAACTGGATCACACCCTTCAGGCCATCACCGATAACCCCATCACCACCACCACGCTGGCGCGTATCGAACCGGAGGAGGCGGGCTGGCGGCTGTCCTGGAGCACCGCCGGTCACATGCCGCATCTGCTGATCGCACCGGGACACCCGGCGAAGTACCTGTTCGCCGAACCCGGCCTGCCGCTCGGCGTCGACCCCGCGCAGCACCGCCCCGACCACTCCTGCCACGTGCCGCCGGGCGCCACCATGCTCTTCTTCACCGACGGCCTGGTCGAACACCCCGACCGCCCGATCGACCAGAGCCTGATGGAACTGACCGACCTCGTCGCCGAGTACGCCTCCCTCCCCCTGGACGACTTCGTCCAGGCCCTCGCCGACCACCACCCCAGCGACGGCCACGACGACATGGCGATCCTGGCCCTGCGCGCCCCGTCGTCCTGACCGGACCGGACGCCGGCCCGCCGGCGCCCCCTCTCCCTCACCCTCACCGGCCGTCCCCAGCCGTGGAGGATCCCCCCGATACGGCGGATGATGGTGGCCGGGGCGGTGTCGATGCGGAGGTCGGCCCGATGACGGTCCCATGGCACGGAGCACTCCGGCGCGGCGGCATGGCCGTCCTGGAGATCTGCGCCGTCGCGGCGCTCTACTACGGCTCCGCCGAGCTGGGGCTGCTCCAGCAACTGGTGCGCGGCCAGGTCACCCCCCTGTGGCCGCCGACCGGTATCGCCGTGGCGAGCCTGCTGCTGCGCGGTCCGCGGATCTGGCCGGGCATCACACTCGGCGCACTGCTGGCCAACTTCTTCCTCGGGCCGTCGTACGCGGCCCTCTTCCTGATCGTCGTGGGCAACACCCTCGCACCCCTGTGCTCCTACGCGCTCCTCCATCGCGCGGGCTTCCGCCCCGACCTGGGCCGGCTGTACGACGCCCTGGCGCTGATCTTCCTCGGCGCCTTCACCGGGACGCTGATCAGCGCGACGGCGGGCAGTGGGACGCTGGTCCTCACCGGTGCGCTGCCCACCGACCGGTTCTGGACGACATGGTGGGTCTGGTGGACCGGTGACGCGATGGGCGTCCTGGTGGTGACACCGGTCCTGCTCCTGCTCAGCGGGGCACATCTGCCCAGGAACGTGCCGCCGTCGCGCTGGGCGGAGGCACTGCTGCTCCTCGCTGCCACCGCCTGCATCGGAGTCATCGACATCGGCAGAACCCCCTTGCTCTTCCTCGGCTTCCCACTGCTGATCTGGGCGGCCTTCCGCTTCCGGCTGGCCGGGGCCGCGCCCTGCGCCCTGGCCATGTCGACCTTCGGGATCATCGCCGCCAAACACGGCACGGGACCGTTCGCCGGGCACGGTCTGCTCACCAACATGATCACCTTGCAGGCATACAACGGCTCCTCCGCGCTGACCGCCCTGCTCGTCGCCGCCGCCGTCAGCGAGCGGGACAGGTCCCAGAGGGAGATCGCCCGAGCCTGCGGCCATCTCGCCGAACTGGTGTCGAGGCTCTCCAGTACCGGCGACCAGCAGGTCAGGCCGCCGCCCCAAGCCTCGGAAAAAGAACCTCGGCACCACCCCGGTTGATCGCGTCGAGCTGCCCCGGCTCGAAGCCGTCGTATCCGTCGAGCATCGAGTCGAAGAGGGTGCCGTACTCCTCCGCGGCGAAGGGCGAGTCGCTGCCGTAGAGGATGTGGCCCGGAGCCGCGAAGGCGAGCAGGGAGGGCAGGGCGGAGGGGCTCGCGGACAGGGCGGTGTCGAAGTAGAAGCGGCGCAGGTCGGCCAGGATGCCGTCGGGCGTGGTACCGGGGTTGAACGGGGCGCCGAGGGTGAACCGCCAGGCGGCGTAGGGCAGGAAACCGCCCGCGTGGGAGAGGATCACCTTGATCCGGGTGTGCCGGCTCATCACGCCGTTGAGCGTCATGTGCAGCGCGGTCCGGGTCGTGTCGAAGGGGAAGTCGACCACGGGACCGGGCAGGCCGTCGAGCATGGGCAGCGCCGAACCGGTGGGGTGGATGAACACCACGGCGCTACGGGCGTCCAGCTCGGCCCAGAGCGGGGCGAACGCCTTGTCGCCGAGGTAGCGGCCGTGGGCGTTGGACATCAGCACCACGCCGTCGGCGTGCAGCTCGTCCAGCGCGTAGGCGGCCTCGGCGAGCGCGCCGTCCACGTCGGGCAGGGGAAGGGCGGCGAAGAGCCCGAAGCGGTCGGGGCGGTCCTTGACCAGCTCCGCGCCGTACTCATTGACATTCCGCGCCACCGCGCGGGCCTCCGCGTCGTCGCCGAAATGCGTGCCCGGCGCGCTGACCGAGAGGACGCCGGTGGCGATCGAGCGGCGGTCCATCACCGCGATCGCGCTCTCCGCGTCCCACGCGGGCGTGGGCCAGCCGGCGGCCGTGGCCCCGTGCCGCTCCATCACCTCCCGGTAGGCCCGCGGGATGAGGTGCTGATGGACGTCGATGCGTCGAGAAGCGGACATCCTCTCTTACCTCCCTAACATTTAGGGTGCTAACGATTGCTTTGCTAAAGTAGCACCCATGAGCGACAGACGCAACAGCCTTCCCGACGCCGCCGACTCGGCGCCGGACGGCGACGTCGGCGCGGAGGCGATCTCCCAGGCGGCCGACGCGCTCTTCTTCGCGATGCGCCGGGCCCGCTCGACCGGCGCCGAGCAGCACGGCGGCCTCTCCCTGGCCCAGGTGGCCCTCCTGGAACCGCTGGCCACGGAGGCGGACCTGCCGGTGGGCCGGCTGGCGAGCAGCGCGGACGTGAGCGTGCCGACCGCGACCCGGATGCTGCAGCAACTGGAGACGAAGGGGATGGTCGTACGCCGCCGCTCCCCCGAGGACGAACGGCGCGTCCTGGTCAGCCTCACCGACGACGGCGCCGAGCGGCTCACCGCACTCCAGGGCCGTCTGCGCGAGCGCCAGGCCCGCGCCTACGAGGCCTTCACCCCGGCCGAGCGCGCCCTCCTGGTCACCCTGCTGCACCGCCTCACGGACCTGGTCGCCGACACGGGCACCGACTGAACCCGCCGGCCGGGGTGCGGGCGCGCCCGTGGAGAGCCGCGGCTTCGACCGCGAGGCCCCTTACCGCCGTCCGTCCGACACCCACCTCCGGTCGGCGTTCCCGCGGAACCGCGCGCACCTGACAGACACCGCCGCGGCCGCCACGCGGGACCTCTCACCGGACACGGCGACCACGTCGGCCGGCCGGGCCGCGACGGCCGCCTGCTTCGCCGAACACCTGCGCGAGGAGCTGATCCTGCACCGCCGGGACCTGACCGGCGACCGTACGGCGGTGCGAGCGCGCAACGAGCCGCAGACGACGGAACACCGCGTCGTCTCCGTCGGCAGCCCCCTCCTCGCCCGCGGCCGGTCCGGCCCGACTCCCGCCCCGGACGAGCGGTTCGTCGCCCGCCTCCGCACCCCCGGCACGGACGACATCGCGCTGACCGCCGACACGGCCACCGCCGGCATCCGCCCGGCCGCCCCCGAGGGACCCGCCACCATCGAGAGCGGACGCCGCCACCCGCCTCCTCCTCCGGTGAGGCCGCCGCCCCGCCGGCCCCTCCCGCCGGCACAGCTCGGCGGGCCCGGAGCCCCTGCGCGGGGTGCGGATCCTTCTCGGCGGCTACTGACCGGCCATGTCCAGGTAGTTCATGAACCAGTGGGTGTCGAAATAGCGGGCCAGCGTGTACGGATGGTGCGGGTCGACGAGGATGCGGCAGACGAACTCCGCCGTCCCGCAGTCGAAGGAGAGGTCCTCGCCGTCGAAGGACCGGACCACGACGGGCCAGCGGTCGGGGTCGTCGCCGTCGGTCCGCCAGCAGTACAGGTCCTCGTGCTCCGTACCCGCCCAGATGAGCAGCCCGTCTTCCCTGAGATGCGTCCACGGTTCCTGGTTCAGATCCAGGAAGCCGTCGAAGGCGCCCTCGCCGAACATCTCGACCATGCGCTTGTAGTCGTGCGGCAGCGCGGTGCCCAGGCGCGACTCCGGCTCCGCCCAGTCCACGTCCGGCCGCCACGCGGGATCCGTCCAGCCGGTGATCCGTATGAGCCGCCGCACCCAGTCGGCGTCCTCTCCCGGAGCGACCGCCAACGGTTCGGGCACCTGTCTGCGAGCGACCGCCAGCACCGGCCGCTCGGTCCCCTCGGCGTCTCGCGCCGTACCCGTGCCGACCCACTGATCCCCGTACGCCCACGCCCGTATCGTGACGGCCCGGCCCTCGAAGGGCAGGAGGAGCGCCGCGCCCCTGGCCTCGTCCACCGTCGGATCGGTGAAGCCGTCGAGGACGAGGGTGCGCGGGGTGCCGTACCTGGCGCCGAGCAGGTCGGTCAGTTCCTGGGTGTCAAGGCCGACGGGCAGGTACATGTGGCCGCCCTCCGGCCCGAGACGGGTCAGCAGGTCGTTGACGGTCGCTTGGGTGAGCTCCATGGGGGACAGTGAAGCGCGCCCCACTGACAACGCGGCGCGTCACTGCTCCGCGATGAGCGCGGGCAGCTTGCGCATGTCGTGGAAGACGACGGTGTCCGGTCCCTCAAGGCGCTCGGCCGGCGTGAGTCCCCCGGCGTAGCCGAACGCCCGCATCCCCGCGGCGCGCGCGGCCCGCACCCCGGGCTCGCTGTCCTCGACCACCACACAGGCAGCGGGGTCGACTCCCATGCTCCGGGCGGCGTGCAGGAACAGATCCGGAGCGGGCTTCCCGCGCGCGACCTCGGAGGCGCTGTAGACGCGCCCCGCGAAACGCTCGTACAGTCCGGTGCGCCCCAGGGTGTGCCGCATCTTGTCATGGGACCCGCTGGACGCCACGCACGTCGGCAGTGTGATCGCGTCCAGAGCCTCCACCAGCCCGTCCACAGGGGCGAGTTCGGTGTCCACCGCCTCCCGGTGCAACCGCTCGAACCGCTCCGCCCAGACCGCCGCGATCGACGCGCCCAACCGATCGGCGACCTGCTCGCGGATCGCGGCGTGCGAGCGGCCGATGAACCGGCCGACGACCTCGTCCTCGCTCAACGGCCAGCCCAGTTCCGCGCCGAGGGCGACCTGGAGGCGGACGGCGATGCGCTCACTGTCGACCAGTACGCCGTCGCAGTCGAATACGACGAGCTCTGTCGGCTTGATCATCCCGGCAGCATAAGCGCTTGCCCGGCGTGCCGCCCCTCTCCCCCGAGAGGTGGCACGCCGGGCCTGGTGTCCAGCTGTCGTACGACGCGTCACTCGTCCGAGGCCGGGTCCCTCCCCCGTGCGGATCTGACCTCGGATTCCCCGTGTGCGCCGCCGTGCCGACCGCCGTTTCCCCTTGGCGCGGTTCAGCAGGTGTGGAGCGTGAGCGAGTCGGCCGAGACGCCCCCGGCGTCGTCTCGATCTTCCTCTTCCAGTTGATCCTCGACGCGGTCCAGCAGCGCCTCCCAGCTCACCGGATCAATCTCTTCCGGTGGTTGCCGAGTCGGCGCCCGGCATGCCTCCGCCGCTTGGCGGAGTAGTTCGAATGTCTGGTACATCTCGCGTGCTTCCTCCCATGAGTTCGCGAGTGGACATGTTCTCCGGGTCGCTAGGACCCAACCTGGGCTCACGGGAGGCGACGTGCGGGCCCCCTCCCGTGAGCCCGAGTAGCGGCACTAGCTCGTCACGTCGCCCAGTACCTCGTCGTAGATCGTTTCCTTGTAGGGCTCCAGGGACTTGCACACGTCCTTGAACCTGCGGCTCACCGTATGCCGGTCGATCCTGAGGTGACGTGCGATCTCGGCCTGGCTGAGGCCCTCGACGATCGCGAGCCTGCCGACCGGGTACAACTTGCCGGTCAGCTTCTCGGCGAGGAACCGGTCGATGGCCTTGAGGCGGACCTCCCGTGCGTGGTCGCCCTCGTCCGCCTCGACCGGCACCTCGGGGAACTCGTGCACCGGGGAGGAGAGATCGCGGTCCCTGCCGCGCGCCGCGTCCGCGATGACGTCGCGCATCACCTTGCGCGCGAAGGCCCGTCCGCCGTCCCGCCGGTCCAGGACGAAGTCCGGCCTCGACCAGGCGCGCACCAGTTGCAGTACGCATGTCTGCACGAGGTCCTCCAGCAGGTACTGCATGCGCGCCTGACGCACCATGCCCTCCAGGAACGGCTTCAGCCGCTGCAACTCCCCGACCTGCTCGGCCGTCAGCCGTCGGCGGGGCTTGGGCTCCGGTGCGGGGCGGGCGCCGGGGACGGGGTCCGGCGGGGTACTCGGTGGGTCGTTCGGCTCCGTCGGCCCTCGAACATCGGGGGCGTTGCGCATAGGGACCAGTCCTTCCCGTCATTCGGCTAACTCGTCACTGGCCGGCGGCGGTTCACCGCTCGTCCATCCATGCCGTGGCGCGAACCGCGTACGGTGCGTTTCGGGCCCAGGACTTTGCAGAGGCGGCACTCAACTCAGCACCTGCAGAACGAAGACCGCGACTCCGACGCCCACGAGAAGGGCGACTCCGAGCGGCGGGTTGAGGAAGGCCACATAGGTGACCAGGCCCGCGAGGAACAGGATCAGCAGGGCGCGTTGAAGCTTGTGGACAGGATCCATTCGGGCTGCTCCAGGGGAGTACACGACGCCGGACCGGTGCCGGGCTCCGGCGCGACCGGCGTGCGCCGGTCTCACCAGAGCGGGCCGCACGGGCAAACCCCCGAAGGAGCACCGGGCTTGGTGACCATCATCACTTCGCGAACCGCGCCTGGCGCACCCCGCCTTCAGAGAAGGAAACGGGAAACAGCATCGATCGCCTTGTCCGCCCCCGAGCGGTTGCCGCACGCTTTCGTGCAGCGCCGACCCGGCCCGGACGGAGGGGCTTTGGAGGATTCCGTGGCACACCCGTCCCCCGGGTTCGGCGAGGAACTGAGGAAGCGCCGGCTCGCCGCCGGACTGAGCCTGACGGCCCTGTCCGGCGAAGTGCACTACAGCAAGGCGCAGTTGAGCAAGGTCGAGCGGGGCATCAAAACGCCCAGTCATGACCTCGCCCGGCTGTGTGACGCCGCGCTCGGTGCCGGCGGAGAGCTGATCGCCCTCGTCCCCAAGGGCGCCCCCGAAACACCCGCCGAGCCCGAGCCGGGCCAGATCGAGGAGGAGGACTGGATCATGGAGTTGTCGCCGGACGGTCCCAACCGGTTCCACCCCGTGGGGCGACGCCAGGTGATGGGCGCCGGTGTCGCCTCCCTGATGACCTGGCGCCCGGACGGCACGGGCCCGGCGACCCCGGCCGCGGGCGCGGGCATGCTGGAGGCGTCCCGCTCGCTGTTCACGCACTACCGAAAGCTCGGCCAGTCCGTGGCACCCGGACTCCTCCTGCCCGTGCTGATCGCCCAGACGCACACGCTGCGGGAACTGTCCGCCCACTCCGACCCCGCCACCCGTCGCCAGCTCCTCGCGCTGGGCTCCCGGTACGCCGAGTACGTCGGCTGGCTGGTGCAGGAGACCGGGGACGAGAAGGCGGCCCTGTGGTGGACGCGGCGCGCGGTCGATCTCGCGGCCGCGGGCGGTGACCGGGCGCTGGCCGGGTACGCGCTGGTCCGCAGGGCGCTGGTCACGCTGTACCGGGACGACGCCACGGAGACCGTCGCCCTGGCCCGCCGCGCCCAGAGCGGCACACTGCCGCCCAGGATCCGCGGGCTCGCCGCCCAACGCGAGGCCCAGGGCCACGCGTTGGCGGGCGACCGCACCGCCTGCCTCCATGCCCTGGACCGGGCCCGCGACCTGCTCGCCCGGCACGAGAGCGATGCCGACGAGCCGGTCATCGGCACCATGCACCTGCCCGACTCCGTCGCCATGGTCACCGGCTGGTGCCTGGTCGACCTCGGCCGGCCGAAGGAGGCGGGCGAGGCGCTCGACCGGCAACTCGCCCTGGTCGGCCCGGACGCGGTGCGCACCCGGGTGCGGTACGGGGTGCGCCGCGCGCTCGCCTACGCCTCCGCCGGAGAGATCGACCACGCCTGTGCGCTGACCGAGCCGCTGCTCGACGGCGTGGCGGCGGTGCGTTCGGCGACCGTCATCACCGATCTGCGCCGCCTCGCCCGCGTGCTCGCCCGCCACGCGGATCACCCTGCCGTACGCCGACTGGGCCCGCGACTCGGCACGTTGTCACGCCTGTCCACTTCCTGAAGGAGACGTCACCATGCACGAGGTTTTCATCAACTACCGCACCGGGGACGGGGACAAGACCGCCGCACTGATCGACGAGGAGCTGAAGCGCCGCTTCGGCCGTGACCGCGTCTTCCGCGCGTCGAGGTCCATCACCCCCGGCGAGGCCTTCCCCGACAAGCTGCTCACCACGGTGCGCCGCGCCTCCCTCCTCCTGGCCGTCGTGGGACCGGACTGGACGAACTTCCGGTCCCGGCTGAACAACCCGGAAGACTGGGTGCGCAAGGAGATCGAGGAGGCGTTCGCCTGCGAGGTTCCCGTCGTGCCCATCCTGGACGGCCGCAAGACCGCCCGGCTGGACAAGGCCGCCCTGCCGGACGCGCTGTCCCGGCTCGCCGACCTCCAGTCCGTCCCGTTCGACACCCAGGACGCCGAGACCGGCCTGCGGCGCGTCGGCGACCTCGTGGCCGACCTGGTCCCCGGCCTGACCGACCTGACCAGGGCCGAGGAGAACGCGTCACCGGGCTCCGTCACCAACTCGATCGACGACATGAGCGGAACCGCCGTACAGAGCCGCGACTTCACCGGAGACGTCGGCGGCACCGTCATCAAGGACGCCCACGGTCCCGTGCACACGGGCGGCGGCAGCATCTACCAGAACTCCCGCCATGTCTCGGGCGGCCGGCACTTCTCCGGCAACGGGATGACGTACTTCGAGGGCGACAACCACGGCGGCGTCCAGCACCGTTACGACGCGCCCGAACGGTGCGGGGACGACGGCCGGTGAGCCGGTTCGGCGGTACCCGCATCGACAGCTCGAACGCCTTCACGCACACGGGCGGCGGCGACTTCCATGTGCACCTGGGCACCGAGTCGCGGAATCCCCATGGACCTGCCTTCCACAAGGTCGCGGACGACCAACTCGTCTGGTTGCGAAGGATGCTGGTGGCCCCGGACAACATGGGCGAGGCCCGCGCCACGCTCGCCGACACCGGCACCGTCATTCTCGACGGAGCCCCGGGCAGCGGCCGTAACTCGGCCGCCAAGGTGCTCCTGTACGAGTACCACCGGGAAAGCGGCGTCTACAGCGAGCTGGTGCCCGGCGATGACGAGCAACTCCCCCTGCACGACCCGAGTTTGGTCGGAACCGGCGACCGCTTGCTGCTCGACCTGTCCGACGCCGCCCGATGGTCCGCCTCGCGGGCCGGCCTGTCCACCCTCCGCAAGTCCGTCCACGAGAAGAACGCACGCCTCGTGGTCGTCATGCCGCACCGCGACACGCTCGACCCCGATCTCCAGCGCTTCCGGGTCGAGATCCGTCGGCCCCCGGGCCGTCAGGTGCTCAGACGGCACCTGCGCGTGCACGGGCTGCCGTACGAGCAGTACATGCAACAACTCGACCCGGAAACGGAAGAGTTCGTCGCCGAGCGGCCGATGCGGGAGATCGCGGACCTCGCCGACCTGGTGCGCCGGGCCCGCGCGTCCGCTCGCCCCGGCGACGGGCTGGCGCAGTGGTGTGCGATCGCGAGGGGCGCGCGGAACGACCGGCGCGAGGAGGTCGCGGGGCTCGTGACCCGGCTGCCAGAAGCGCCCCAGCGCGCGCTTCTGGTGACCGTCGCCCTGCTGCACGACGCACACGCCGACGTCGTGCACCGCGCGGCCGCACTCCTGCTCAAGGCCCTCGGCCCGGGCTCGGGAGAGATCCCGCTGCTCCAGCACAAGGATCTCGCCGAGCGGCTCAAGGAGATCGGGGCCGGCACGGACGCGGACGGTCACGTGCGGTTCACCGAGCTGGACTACGACTCCGCCGTCCGCGCCCACTTCTGGGACCACATGCCCGACCTGCGCCCCTACCTCGGCACATGGGCGGCAGACGTCGTGGAACTCGACGATCCACACCTGACGCCGGCCGTCCGTGACGGACTGGTGGCGCGGCTGGCCGGTCAGTACCTGCGCACCGGGCGCCCGGAGGGGCTCGCGTCGCTCGCCGAGAACTGGAGCGCCGAGTCGGCGGCCCAGGTGCGTCTGGAGGCCGCGGTGCAGGCGCTGACCCGCGGCCTCGACGACCCGGCGCACGGCGGGACGTTCCGGAAGCGGATCTACCAGTGGTGCGCCTACAACCGCCTCACGGCAGAGTTCGCCCAAGTGCTCGTCCAGGTGTGCGCGGATGTCCTCGCGTCCAACCACCCGGACATGGCCCTGGTCCGGCTGTACCACCTGGCCCGGCGCGAACGCGGAACCACCCGCGCCTTGGACGCGCTGCGCGCACTGGTGGCGAAAAGCGGCCGGCTCCACCGCACACTGCTCGACCGCCTCACCAGGTACGGCGGCCCCACGCCCCCCGACCTCACCATCTTCCTGCACGTCAGCGACCCGGAGCTGCTGACGGACACCACCCGTACGGCGTGCGCGCTGGTGGAGGAGGCGGGCGTACGACGCTCCCTGACCGCCTGCTGGTGCGCCGTACTCGCCGGGTTGCCCCGGACGACATGGCAGTCGCAGGCGGCGGCCTGGCTGCACCGGGCCACCGAAGGTGCCGACCGCGTCGACGCGTCGCTGCTCGACCTTCTCGTCGACGCGGCGGAACAAGGCCGGGAAAGGCGCGGTGAGTTGTTCGCCGCGCTGTACGCGGCCGCCCGCGCCGCCGAACGTACGGCTCCGGGGGGACCCGTGCGGGCCGCCGAGACGACCGGGCTGCTGCTGCACAAGATCGGCGCGGCCCAGGGCCTCCGCCCGGCCGGCCCGCCACCGTCATCGACCAGGGGGACACGACCGTGACGACCGCGCGCAAGACGACGACCGTCTTTCTCACCATTCTGTGCGCCCTGCTGCTGGCCATCGTCGGCCTGACCGAGCGGTGGCCCGCCTGGACGTGGGCCACGCTGGCGGTTCTGCTCGTCGTCGTCCCGGCCGCCGCCATGAAGATCGCCGCCGTGCGCCGCGGGCCGGTGCCGGTCGTCTTCGAGGAACAGCTCACGGCACCGCCCGTCGAACGTACGGACTGCCAGGTGAGCCAGGTGGCGTTGCCCAGTCTCTGGGAGGACTACGACTTCGTCTTCTCGGCGACCGTACGGTGGTACCTGGTCGACTCGCCGGGCAACGCACCCGTCCTCAACCCCCCGGGGCTCGCCGCGGAAACGGTCCTGAACCGCGCCCGCGTCCTCACCGAGAAGCGCGAGCCGGGCCAGGCGTCGCTCGTCCAGCACGAACTCGGCGGCCTCCTCAGCCGGATGTTCCCCGACCCCACGGGACAACTCCAGGCCATGGCCGAGAACATCAGCCTCACCCTGCGCCCGCAGGACCAGGAACGCCTGGACCGGCTCGCCGAGGTCCGCAAGGACAAGGCGGTCTGGGAACACCAGCGCACGTACGAGCAGAGCAAACGCCAGTACCTGGGCGAGGACGTGCTCAAGGACACGGGCAGCGCCGTGGTCTGGTGGCTCGCCAAGAACGACGAGCACGTGGAGAAGACGGTCGCCGACCTCGGCCTGCTCGCCCGGCTCACCTCGGCGGCCAACGACTCGGACATCCCCGAGCGTCTCCAGGACCTCCTGTCACCGCCCCGTCCCGACGAGCCGATCGCCCCGGAACACCCCGAGGAACCCACGCGACGGCGGTCGGCGGCGGATCTCGTCGCGGACCTCTTCGACGCCATGGGCTTCACGGACGGAGATCCCCGCCGAGAGATGCTGGCCGCCCAGCTCGCCCACATCATCAAGGAGCAGAACCGCTACGAGACGGCCGAGGAACTGCTCCGCCGCTTCGCCCCTCCGGGGGACGAGGCCGCTTAGAAGGGTGCCGGAGGCGTGTCACCGACGCCGTCGGCGGCGGGCCGCATGACATTCCGGAGGCGCTTTCATCACCATGCGATGGTGCGCGGTTGGGGTGGCGTCGGTAGCGTGCGGTCTCCGGCCCGATCCGGCAGCCTCGGGTGATCCGGGCACGCGGCCGGGAGGAATCGGCTGTGGCGGATGAGTAGGCTGCGGTGCCGTTCTGTCAGGTCTGACATGCACCCTTCGAAAGGTCGCAGTTGAGCACGCCACCGTCGTATCCCGACCCTCGGCAGATGCCGGGACCGTATCAGCAGGGTCCAGGGCCGTATCAGCAGGCGCCCGGTCCGTACGCACAGGCTCCGGGGGCGTACGCGTCCGCGCCGGGGCAGTACGCGCAGCAGCCGGGGCCGGCTGCATACGCGCCCGCGCCCGCGGGACCGTACGGGCAGGCGCCCACGCCTGGTCCGTACCAGCAGGCACCCGCGTCCGGGCCGTATGCGCAGGCACCGGGGCCGTACCAGCAGGCGCAGCCGTACAGCGGTCCGATGGAGGGGTGCCAGATATGCGGGGCGGCGCCCGCGGCGCCCGTCACGGTGCGGGGGCATCAGGGCATGATCGTGGTCATGCGTTCCCTGCGCCGCAAGGGAACGATGTGCCGTACCTGTGGGCTGGCCACCTTCCGGGAGATGCAGGCCAACACCATGGTGCAGGGGTGGTGGGGTCCGATGTCGGTGGTCATCACGCCCATCACGCTGCTGATCAACCTCGCCTCCCTGTCCACGATCCGCCGTATCCCGGAGCCGGTCTCGGCCGGGCACCGGCCTCCGTTGAACCCCGGCAAGTCGGTGTTCGCGCGCCCGCAGGGAATCCTGGGGCTGATCCCGCTGTGCCTGGTGCTCGCCGTGGTGCTGCTCGCCGTCATCGGCATGGCGGCCGGGTCGAGCGAGGACGACGGCGCGGCGCCGGCCGTGAAGGTGGGGGCGTGCGCCGGCGCTTCGTCGTGCGTGGACCCGTTGAGCAGTTAGTCCCCGTTGGTCAACGTGGTCCAGGCCGCAGCCGGGGCCGGTGGGAAGGCCCCGGCTGTTCTCGCCCGGCGGGCGGTTACGCCCGTCGTCCCCGGGGAGGGGATCAGAAGTCGTCCGCGCCGTTGCGGAGTTCCGGGGTCCAGTAGCCGGTGAGGGCCTTCGCCGGGTCGACGGCGATACCCTCGCTGCCCGGGGCGGTGACGGCGATGACCGTCGGGTCGCCCGCGAGCATGACCGAGAACGCCGTCACGGGCTCGTTGTCCTCGTCGCGGCCGCCGTCGGACAGCTTGACCAGGGCGTAGGCCGGAGCGCCCGCCGCGAGCACGACCGGCCCGGCCGGCTTGCTCTTGGCGACGGCCGGGACGTCCTGCTTGTGGCTCTCCAGGAACTGGATGTGCGGGAAGCTCGTCAGCCGGCAGGAGCGGCGGGAGGTGTTCTTCGCCGTGAGCACGATGTGGGTGTAGGGGGGGCCGCCCTGCGTGGCGGCGGTGATGTGGACGTCACGCGCGGCACAGACGGGGGTGGAGGCGGACGCCTGCTCGCCGGTCGAGCCGGTCGAGCCGGTCGAGCCCGATGAAGTCGACGAACCGGTCGTCCCCGTGGAGCCGCCGGTGCCGGTGGAACCCGTGGAACCCGTCGGACTCGCGGAGCCGTTCGAACCCGTCGTGCCCTTGCCGCCGCTGTCGCCGCTCGGCGACTCCACCGTCACCGAAGAGCCCTGCGTGGGCGACGACTTGGTGTCCCCGTCGCCCTGGCAGGCGGTGAGGGACAGGACGAGGGCCGTGCCCGCGGCGGCGAGCAGGGCGGAGCGGTGCAGCGTGTTCATGGAGATCTCCCCCGTGAGTGGTTCGGGGCCGCGGCTCGGTGGCCGCGGCCGAAGTCATACCGCTGGTGTCGGTTCTCGATCGCCCTTGCCCGGCCGTTAGTCGGACGGCGGGCGCACGCGAAAGCGGACGGCAGGTGCACACGGCGTCGGACCGCGGGTGCACCCGGAATCGGACGGCGGGTGCACGCGAACTCGCCGAACCCGACATCGCGGAGTCCGGCAACTCGGTGTCCTGCGCCCTGCCTTGAGTTCACCACCTGCGGGTTCCGCGTCCCAGGCGGTTCTCCCGGCAGAAGTACCGTCGGCCATACTTCTGCCGGGGCTCGCATCCGTACGAGCCGGACGATCGGGGACGTCGACGGTGCGTGATGGCACGCCCCTCACGGGGGACTTCGGGCAGCGGCTGCGCCGGCTGCGGGCCCGCGCCGGGCTGAGCCAGGAGTCGCTCGCGCACACGGCCGGGGTGAGCGTCAGGGCCCTGGCCGACATGGAACGCGGGCGCACCCGGGGGCCGCAGCGCCGTACGGTCCAGGTCCTGGCCGAGGCGCTGGGCCTGGACGACGACGAGGCGGCGGCCCTGGAGAAGTCCGCCGCGCTGGGCCGCCCGCGCCCCCGTGCGGCCACCGGCCCGATCGCCCCCGGCACCCTGGCCCTGCCGCGCGACATCCAGGACTTCACCGCCCGCGGCCCGGCCCTCGCCCGGCTGCTGGAGCTGGCGCGCGACACCGGTCCGGACCGGCCGGCGGTCGCGGTCGTCGCCGGGCAACCCGGGCTGGGCAAGACCGCGTTCGCCGTGCACGCCGCGCACCGCCTCGCCCCGCACTTCCCGGACGGGCAGTTCGCCCTGGACCTGCACGGCATGGATCCGGAGCCGACCGCGCCCCGGGACGCGCTGGCCCGGCTGCTGGGCGCGATGGGGATCGCCGACGCCGCGATACCGGCCGGCACCGAGGACCGCGCGGGCCTGTGGCGATCCCTGGTCGGCGACCGGCGCGTGCTCCTGCTCCTGGACAACGCCGTCGACGAGTCCCAGGTCGGCCCGCTGCTGCCGGGCACCGGCGGGTCGCTGACCGTCGTCACCAGCCGCCATTCCCTCGCCGGTCTGGAGTCCGTCCACCGCAGTGATCTGACCCTGCTGCGGCGCGAGGAGGCGGTGGAACTCCTGACCCGCATCATCGGCCCGGACCGGGTCCGGGCCGAGGCACAGGCCGCACGCGATCTCGCCGACCTGTGCGGACATCTGCCGCTGGCCGTGCGGATCGCCGGGCAGCGGCTCCTCAGCCGCCCGCACGAACGCCTGAGCAAGCTCGTCGCGCGCCTCGCCGCCGAGGGCAGGCGGCTGGACGGACTCCAGGCCGGAAGCCTGCGGGTGCGCGCCGCCTTCGCGCTCTCGTACCGTCAACTACCTCCGGATTCACGGACGTTCCTGCGCCGTGCGTCGCTGGCCGCCGGAGCGGACTTCAGCCCCGAGACCGGCGCGCTCCTGGCCGGGCTTTCCTACGGCGAGGCGGTCGCCTGCGCCGAGGAACTGACCGACGCCGGACTGCTGCAGAGCGACGCCACCGCCGAGCGGTACCGCTTCCACGACCTGCTCAAGCTCTACGCGGCCGAACAGGTCGCCGCCGAGGACGGCCCCGAGATCCGCGACGAGGCCCTCGACCGGACCGCGCGCTGGATGCTGCGCCGGGCCACGGCGGCGGCGCTGCACTTCGACGTCGAACACGACGGGAGCGCCCTCGGCGAGAGGGACGGTGACCCGGACCCGGACGGAGCGCCCGCCGGCCGGGAGGAGGCGCGGGCCTGGCTGGAGGCCGAACGGGCCCAGTGGCTCGCCGCGCTGCGCCGGGCCCACGGCACCGGCCGGCACCGGCAGGTCGTGGACACGGCGCAGGCCATGCACTGGTTCTCCGACCTCAACCAGCACTGGGAAGAGTGGGTCGAGGTGTTCCAGCGCTCCGCCGACTCCGCCCGCCTGCTGGGCAGCAGCCGGGACGAGGCGGTCCACCTCAACTACCTCGCCTGGGCCTACAACATGTGCCTCTACGATCCCCACACCGCCCTGTCGACCGCCGACGCCGCGCTCGTGGCGGCCCGCGACTGCGGCGACGGCCTCCAGGAAGGCTGGGCACTCGGCTACGGCGCGGGCGCGCTGCACCGGCAGGGCCGGATGGAGGAGGCTCACGCGAGGCTGCGCGAGGCGGCCGGCTGCCTGGCCTCCCAGGACTCCCCGCAGGCCCGGCTGGGCGAGCTGACGATCCTCAACTCCCTCGGCACACTGCTCCGCCAGGCCGGCCGGGCGGCGGAGGCCCTGGAGGCCCACCGCCGCAGCGAGCGGATCTGCCGCGCGGGAATCCCGGGCCGTACCGACGAGTTGATCGCGCTCTACCACGCCGTCGCCCGGCAGCAGATCGGCAACGACCTCGCGGCCCTGGAACGCTGGTCCGAGGCCGAACCGCCCCTCCGCCAGGCACTCGCCGCCTTCGAGTCCGCCCACATGCCGGCCTGGGCCGGCCCGGCCCGCCTCGACCTGGGCCACGTCCTCAGCGCCCTGGCCCACCCGGAGGCCCGTGCGACGCTGCGCACCGCCCGCGACGACCTCACCGAGCTACGAAACCCACGCCAGGCCGAGGCCACGGCCGCCCTCACGGCCCTCGACGAGGCGGGCGCCGCCATGTGAGCGGCGGCGGGGGGCTCTGGCGCCGGTGACCGGGCATAACGGCGAATCACCTGGTCAGGCGCCTTTCGCCGCGGGCTCCGGAATCGCCACCCGCTCCGTCTGGTGCGTCGTCCGAGAGGTGTCGGCCCACCCGGGAAGCCGCCTGCGGTCACCGCCGGCGCCGCGAACCGGAGGCCGTCCGGTGCGCGACCGGGCGGCCGCCTCGCGTCCGGGGGCACGGGCCCGAACGGCGGTGTTCTCTAACCCGACTTCCGAGTGGCCGGCGCGCCCTCGGCGATGGCGCGCCACACCTCCGCGCTGAGGTCGGGCATCCGCGCCGCCTGCACCTGGGCGGCCAGTTCCCGCAGCCGGTGGTCCGCGCCCGGGTCGCCGGCGTGGGCGGCGAGCATCTCGCGCAGCAGCCGGAAGCGGATCTGGTCCCGGTAGGTCAGCAGGTGCACATCGCCCTCGGCGGCCGCGACAAGCTCGCTGGAGCGCTCCATGTACCCCTGCCGGTAGGCAAGTTGAGCCTTGAGGAGGAGCAGTTCCTGCACGTTCCTCGGCGGGCCGGCGAGCTTGAGCGCAGGCTCCACCTCGGTGAGCAGGCACTGGGCCCGTTCGAGGCGGGGCGGCAGGGACTGGAGCGACAGGCTTGCCGCGGCCAGCCTGAGGCGCATCCACAGGGTGAGTTCCTCGCGGCTCTCCACAGCCGCGAGCGCCTTCTCGATTAACTCGAAGGCCTGGCCGAAGTTGCCCTGCCTGGCTCGGACCGTCGACGCGGTCCAGTAGGCCTCGGCGGCGAGCACGCCCTCGCCGTGCGGCAGACTCTCGCACACTTCGGTGCTGAGGGCGGCCGCTTCCGCGAGGTTGCCGAGTTCCGCCTCGGCGGAGATGAGCAGGAGCTTGACGCGGACGAGGTCCGCGGTCAGGACGCGCAGTTGGTGCCGCCGGGTGAGTTCCAGCGCTTCCTGGGCCGAGCGCCGGGCCCCCTCCATGTCGCCGAGGTTGCGGCAGCATCGGGCGATGCGCTGGAGGATGTAGACGTGCAGCGCGGGGCGGTTCAACTCGCGGCTCATCACCTCCAGCTTCTCCAGGACGGCGCGCTCCTCCTGGAACTCGCCGAGTGCCGAGTGCTGGCGGGCGAAGAGGTCGAGGGCCTCCCAGCGCGTCGTGGCATCCACGTCGACCGCGGTGCTCAGCGCGTCGTTGAGGAGGTCCCGGATCTCTCCGTCACGCTCGCCCTGGGGCCGTGAGGAGAGGGTCATGACCAGGTCGGCCAGATCGTTCTCGGAGTACTGGGCGAAGCTTTCGACGGGCACGGCCAGTTGTTCGGCCAGGTACGCCACGGCGCGTTCGGTCGGGGGCCGCGCCCCGGATTCGAGCCTGGACAGGTAGGCGGCAGACATTCCGGGCCCGGTCAGCTCCGACTGCGACTTGCCCTGCTGCAGTCGGAGCTGACGCAGACGTCGGCCGAAGCTCGGCTGCTCCAGCATGAGTGGATCCGTCCTCAAGGGTGATGATCACGTTCAGCCGGCGGCGCCCCGCACAGGCGCGTACGGCCCTGGCTCTCAAGGGGGAGCCGCCTCGGCGACTCCCCCCACCCAAGAGTGTGGCAAACCTTGTCTACATTTGGCAAGTTTGCGTTTTTCCAGATCCTGACACGTCAGGGCCAGTCTATGCCGGTGGCCGGGGCCGACTGGGCGCTCACGGACGCGCGCACGGAGGGCTGGGCCGCCGTGTGCCCCGCGGTGAGGAACAGGGAGAGCGCCAGGGCGGCCAGTCCGCCGATGAGAGCCTTCACGATGATCAATCCTTTGCCTTGTTTCCGGATGGGCGCGATCACCGTTGACCGCGGGCAAATGCACTGCAGAGGTGGCCGTTTCCCCCGTGTGGCCCGCCTGATGCCATCAAGCTAGTCCCGACCGATCGGCTTGGCAAGGCTTGCCAAGGATTGGCAATTACCGTTTGTTCACCTGGTCATCACGTTGACGGTCCCCTGGCATGCGGGGCTCCCCTGCCGGAATGTTCGATCCGCCGGTCACGGATACAGACGACGCTCGTAGGCAACCCCGTACCGCTCTTCGAGCACGTCGAGGGGTACGTCCTTCCACTCCGTCTCCCTCGCGATGCGCGCCCTGGACGGCACCGCCTCCGGTGTCCATGACTCCGGGTCCCAGACACCGGCCCGCATGAACGACTTCGCGCAGTGGAAATAGGCCTCGTCGACGTCCACCAGAAGCGCCAGTCGCGGCCGATTGCCCTTGACGGCCATCCCGTCCAGCAGCGTCGGCGAACGGACCAGCCGCGCCCGCCCGTTGACCCGCAGGGTGTCGCCCCGCCCCGGAATCACGAAGACCAGGCCGACGTGCGGGTTCTGCAGGACGTTGCGCCAGCTGTCGAGCCGCCGGTTGCCCGGCCGGTCGGGCAACGCCAACGTCGAGTCGTCGAGGACCCGCACGAAGCCCGGCGGATCGCCCTTCGGGGAAACGTCACAGGTGCCGTCCAGAGCCGCCGTCGCGATCAGCACCAGCGGTGTGTGCCGGATCCACGCCCGCTCGAACTCGCCCAGCAGCCGGGTCGCCTTGCCGAAGACGACCGGGTTCGGCTCGCCGATCAGGCCGCGCAGCTCCTCCTCGGAGGTGATCTCGACATGTCCGGAGCCCGCCGTGGCGTCGGGCTCCCGCACGGGCGGATCCGGTCGTGCGGCGGGGCTCGCCCGGTCACTCGGGGGCATCGGCCGGCACCTCCGTACGGACGACGACGGCCGCGCAGGTCTTCTCGCACAGCGCCAGCGCGGCGTCCGCGTCCGGCCCCACGGCGACCACCTGCCCGATCCGGTCCCAGCTGGAGCGCAGGGGCCGTACGGTGTCGCCGACGGCGACGTCGAGGGCGACGGTCAGCACGTCCGGCCGCTCCGCGGCCGCCGCCGGCCCCTCCACGGCCGTCACCGTGCCCGGCTCCGCGCTCAGGAAGCGGGTCGCCGCGGCCTGCCGCAGCGGGGGCCTGGTCTCCAGCGCCGGCAGTGTGCCGCTCGCCCAGGCGACGGTGTAGCGCTCGATGTCGAAGCCGTACGCCGCCTCCACCAGGTCCCGGATACGGTCGCCGCCCGGCCGGTTGTGCGACTCGATCACCCGGGGCCCGCGTTCCGAGAGCCGCACCTCCGTGTGGCTCGGGCCCTCCTGGAGCCCGATGGCGTCGAGGAAGGTCCGCACACAACGCTCGATCGCGCAGGCCGAGTCCGGGTCCACCCGGGCGGGGACGACATGGCCGAGTTCCACGAAGTTGTCCGAGGTCAGCTTCTCGGTGATGGCCACGATCACGTGCCGGCCGGCGAAGGTGAAGGCCTCGACGCTGAACTCCGGCCCATCCACGTACTCCTCCATGACGAACCGCTCGATGGGGAACGCCGAGGCGAACTGGTGCTCCACGCCGCGCAGTCCGCGGGCCGTCTCCCAGACGTCGTCGAGTTCCGTCTCGTCCGTGACCAGTTGGAGACCGAGGCTGGCGATGCCGTCCACCGGCTTGACGATGAACGGGTATCCATGGGCCGCCGCGAACCGGTCGAGGCTCTCCCGGCCGTCGAGTTCCGCAGCGGCGACGGTGATCTCCGGCGCCACGGAGGCGAGATGGCGGCGCATCCGGAGCTTGTCCCGCAGCAGCAGGGTCACCTCGTGGGAGACACCACCGAGCCCCAGCAGATCGTTGATGCGTGCGGCGGGCTCCACCCCGGCCTCGCTCGTCGTCACGGCGGTCGTGAAGCCGTACACCTGATGGGCCGTGGTGATCAGGGGTTCGAGTACGCCCCAGTCCCGGTAGTCGACCAGCAGCGCGGCGTCCACCAGCTTGGCGTGCTCCGCGAGGAACAGCTCGGGGCGCTGCAGGAAGACCACCTCGCATCCCTGCTCCTTGGCTTTGCGGACGTTCTCGATCCGTCCGCCGACGATCAGGACGCACTGCTTGGACATGGAACTCCTTGTTCGGGTGGAGGTGTCGGGGGATCGGGGCCGCTCCGGCGGATCGGACCCGGGCCGGCGCGAGGCGGTCACGCGCCGGGGGCGGGCGCGTCGGCGGCTTCGATCTCCACCACGGCCTCGGTGACCAACCGCTCGGCCAGCAGGCGCAGTTCACGCCCGGACGGGCACTCAAGCACCGCCCAGGCGAGCCGGTCGCCCGAGTTCTGTGCGGGGCGCACCCGCACCCCGGGCGCGAAGCGGGCGTCGTGCCCGGTGACCTCGGGCCTGGCCGCCCACGCGGCGAGTCCGAGCGTGGCCAGCCGGCCCGGTTCCGGGGCCGAGAGGAAGAGGCTGCCCGCCGCGCGTACCGGCGCCGGGGGCGTGGCCGGAACACCGCCGAGGGCGAGGCGCAGGCAGGCGGCGAAGACATCGAAGTCATGGGCGCGGGCGACGAGTTCCATGATGTGGTCGCCCGGGGTGCGGACGGCCACCTCCATGATCACCAGATCGTGGTCAGCGCGCGCGCGGAACTCCAGGTGGACGACGCCGGTGACGAAGTTCAGCGCCGCGACGACGCCGGCGCACAGCTCGTCCGCGGCCTTGCGCAGAAGGGGGCGGTCGGCGCCGTAGCCGGCCTCGTGGAACAGCTCGACGAAGTACGGCGGGCCGCTGGTCTCCTTGCGGGTCAGGTTGGTGAACAGGACACGGCCCTGGTGCACCAGTGCCTCCACGCTGTACTCCTGGCCCTCCACGTACTCCTCGACCAGCAACGGACCCTCGTTCTCCCGCCTGGCCACCACGTCGTCCCACTCCGCGGCGCTCGCGATCCGTTCCACGCCCTGGCTGCCCTGGAGCGACACGGGTTTCACCACGACGGGCAACCGGGCGAGCGCCCACTCCCGCTGGTCCGACAGCCGCAGCGTGTGCCGGTGCCCGGGCTGCGGCAGGCCCGCGCGGTGGAACTCGGCACGCTGGAACGCCTTGTTGCGGGAGACGGTCGCGGCGTCGAGACCGGGGCCCGGCAGTCCGAGACGGTGCTGCACGATGGCCGCGGCCATGACATGGGCCTCCGCGAACGCCCACACGGCGTCCGGGGCGAGCCGGCCTGCCAGGATCATGGCCGGGGCGAGCCAGCTCTCGTCCCGGGTCGCGGTCGCCTCCGCCACCGGCTCGAAGTCCACGACGCACGGGAAGCGCCCGACCAGGGCCGCGTGCCGGGCGGGCGTCTCGACGACGCCCACGCGCAGGCCGGCCTCCGAGGCCGCGCGCAGGTAGCCCTCGGCCATGACACCCGCGCCGATCAGGAGGAGGGTCTGCTGTTGTCGTGTGTCTGTCATGGGGATCTCCTGATTCGTCTGTGCCGAGGGGATGCCGGATGTCGGGGATCAGCCGGGTCCGGCGGTCGGGCGGGCCGCGGTGTCCGATGCGGCGGCGCACAGCAGGTCTTCCAGGTCGGCCAGCCAGCGTTCGGCCCACCCGGGAGGCCGGACATCCGTGTCGACCTGCAGGAGCAGCCGGACGCCCGAGCCGTCGACGTCGGCGCTGAGGTAGTGGGCGGACTGCCAGAGCATGGCGCTGTCCACCCAGTCCGTCCGGGCGTCGACCGCGGCTCGGCGCAGCTCGTCGGCGTCGGTCTCCCGGACGGGCAGCGGGGTCGCCCGGGGGCGGTAGTTGAGGGTCGGGGCGCCGTCCAGTCGTACGCCCCGCTCCTGCTCCACCATGGTCCGCAGTTCCGCCAGGGCGGCGGGCGGGCAGGGGCCGGCCGCGTAGGCGCGCAGGGACGCGGACGCGGTGCGGCGGACCAGTTCCGCGAAGGACGCGTCCCGCGTGTCCACACAGCACAGCACCGGCTGGGAGCAGGGGACGACCGCGTTCACGGTCTCCGGGCGGAGCCTGTTCGCGGAGATCAACTGGACGACACCGTACCGCTCGACGGTTCGTGCGGCGTCGACGGCCAGCACGGCCGCGGTGAGTACGGAGGCGGGACTCTCCCCGGTGCGTGCCGCCACCGCGCCCACGGCGAGGTCGAGTGCGGCCGACCTGCGGCGCAGGAAGCGGTACCGCTCGCCGGCCCCCGGAGGTTCGACGCCGACGGGCGCCGCGGGCATGCGCCGCAGTGCCCGCTCGGCGTGCCCCAGCGCTCGCCGGGTGGCGCGGGACGCCGCCGCGGACGTCTCGCCCTCGGCCAGCTCGCGTGGCCGCAGTCCCTCGACGGCGGAGCCGGGCGCGGCCCGTGCGACCGGGTCAGCCTGCGCGCACCGGTCGACCAGGAACGCGCCGACCGGCAGCAGCGCGAAGGCGTCCACGGCGACATGGCTGAAGGCCAGGGCGAGAAAGCGGGTCCGCCCCCCGGCGCCGATCAGGGCGGCCCGCAGCGGCCACTCCTCGACCACGTCGAAGGGACGGCGGGCGAGGTCCGCGAGCACGGCCTCGGCCGCCGCTCGGACCTCGTGGTCCGTGGCGGGCCCCGGGACCTCGTGCACCGCCATGCGCAACGAGCCCTGGCGGTGCACGCGTTGGGCGGGAGGGGCGGTCCGGGTCACCCGGCTGCGCAGGGTCTCGTAGCGCTCGACGAGCTCGCGCAGCACCGCCGCCGCCTCCTCCTCGCGGACCCCGGCCCGCAGGGGGTAGAGCCGGGTGATGGACAGGCTGCGGCCGTACGGGCGGGCCGCGTCCAGCTCCGCCAGGTAGTACTGCTGACTCCAGGTCAGGGGAGCCAGGGCGGTCTCGCCCGCCGCGAAGGGCACGTCCACCGTGCGACCGGGGACCGGTCCGGCCGGGCTCGCCGGCCCGTGCTCGGGCGCCATGCCGGCTAGGCCCCCTCGGCCGCGGTGCCGGCCGGCGACCAGGCGAAGGTGAGTTCCCCGCCCGCCGCGCGCGCCCGCCCGAGCGCCTCGTCCCGGTCGGCTCCCTCGGCGATGATCCAGGCCGCGCGGTCGCGGTTGGAGCCATTGGCCTCGTAGGTGATGCCCGCCTGGACTCCCGGGCGCAGGTGCACCTCGTGGACGCCCTTCACCGCCTTGGCCTCCGGCATGCCGTGAACGGCGTCGAGACGGCCGCTGCGCTGCAGCATCAGGAAGTGGATCGCGGCCGTACGGTCGCAGCGCAGGGTCAGATCGGGGGTGCCGCCGAGGAGCGCGATCATGTGCAGACGGCACATGTCGACGCCGCTGGCGATCCGGACCGCCTCGGGGATGCGGTCGCCCGCGATCCGGCCGTTCACCTCGATGACGCGGGCGTCCGCGCCGTCCGCGGTGAGCTTCAGTTCCACGTGCGCGGGGCCCCAGGTGACACCGATCGCCCGCACCGCCTGTTCGGCCTTCTCGATCAGAAGACGTTCGCGCTCGGGCGGCAGGGCCGCGGGGAAGACATGCCCCATCTCCAGGAACAGCGGCGGTTCGCTGCCGATCTTCTCGGTGAGGCCGAGGACCTTGCCGTGCACGATCTCGGCCGAGTACTCGGCGCCGGGCACACACTCCTCCACGACCACCTTCGGGGTCACCGTGTGGCCGAGGTACTCGCCGAGCTCCATGACCTGCCCGGTGATCGCGGCGACGTCGTCGGCCGAGTCGCAGCGGCGTACGTAGAGACTGCCCGTCAGGTCCAGCGGCTTGACGACCACGGGGTAGCCGATGCTCTCGGCGGCGCCCACGGCCTGGGCGACGGACCCGGCGACCCGGAACAGCGGGTTGAGACCCGGTGTGCCGGCCATGGCCTCGCGCATCGCCGCCTTGGAGCGGCAGATCGCCACCGCCTCGGGGTCCGGGCCGGCCAGGCCCAGGCGGGCGGCGACCCGCGCGCCGGTGTCGCAGTAGTACTCGTACACGGACGTCACGCCGACCACCTCGCCCTGTGCGCCGAGTGCGCGGCAGAAGTCCACGACGGCGTCGACGGAGTCCACGTCGCAGGCCCTGATCTCCACGCCCAGTTCGGCGTAGTCGTGCAGCAGGGAGGGATGCAGTGCGGCCGGGTCGGCGGCGACGATGATCGGAGTGATGCCCTGTTCCAGCAGGTAGCGGGCGCAGTCCTGGCCCGCGCCGGTCCACGGCGAGTCGATGAAGACCACGAAACGGGAAGACATGATTGCTCCATTCACTTGCTCAGGGAGGCGGTGTGCGCCGAGGGGAAGTCCTCGGGCGCGGGCAGGTCGCGCATGCTCCGCAGCCGGGAACAGACCAGCCACAGTCCGCCGGTGCTCATCCCCGCCCCGGCGACGAACAGGGCGGTCCGTACTCCGGCCCACTCGCCCAGGGCGCCGCCCGCGAGGGAGCCGAGCGGCAGGATGCCCCAGACCAGGAAGCGCACGCTGGCGTTCATCCGGCCCAGCAGGTCGGGCGGGCACAGTGCCTGCCGGATGCTGGCCTGGCCGACGTTGTAGACGATGATTCCGAAGGCCGTGGCGAACCAGGGGCCGGCGAACAGCAGCGTGGCCCATCCGTCGCCGGCGAACGGGATCAGCAGCGTGGTGGGCACCGTCGTGAGATAGCCCAGCCGCATCGCGCGGACCTGGCCGAGCCTGAGCCCGAGCCGGCCGGAGAGGGCGGCGCCGAGCACTCCGCCGACCCCGCCGATGGTCATGAGGGCGCCGACGAGGGTGCCCGAGAAGCCGATCTCGTCCACCAGCAGCAGCGTCACCAGCGGCACGGTCATGGCGTAGAAGAAGTTGTACGTGGATGCCGAACCCGTGAGGGCGCGGAACACCGGGTGGCGCAGCACGAAACTCAGACCCGCCCGGATCTCGGCTCCCATGCGCCGGTCGGGGCGTCCCTCCGGGACCGGCTCGGCGGTGCTGATACGGGACAGCAGGAACACCGACAGCAGGTACGCGGCCGACTGGGCGCACAGGGTGGCGGTGGCGCCGGCGAGTTCCACGAGGGAGCCGCCGAGGGTGGGGCCGACCGTCCGGGAGAGCGAATTGGTGCTCTCCAGACGGGCGTTGCCCTCGACGAGCCGGTCACGGCCCGCCACGACCGGGATGTACGACTGGTAGGCGATCTCGAAGAACACGGTTGCGAACCCGATCAGCAGCATGCCCGCCAGCAGAACCGGGAAGGAGATCCGGTCCAGGAAGAAGCCCACTCCGATCAGGACCATCAGGACGGCCCGCAACAGATCGCAGACGATGAGGAGGGGACGGCGCCGGGCCCGGTCGACCAGGACTCCGGCGGGCAGCCCGACGAGCAGGAAGGCGAAGGTCTGCGCCGCTCCCAACACCCCCATCTGCATCGGGGTCGCGGCCAGCGCGGTCGCGGCGAGCAGCGGGACGGCGGTCCTGATCGTGTTCGTCCCGACCATGCTGATCGTCTGGGCACCCCAGAACAGCCGGAACCCGGGGCTCTTCAGCAGTGACATCTGGACTCCCCGTGGCCTAGCGGCCGGTCGTGAGGCTGGTGGTCCACACCCCGGGGCCCGCGACGAAGGAGTTGTGGCTGCGGTTGACCCGTATCCGGCCGTCGTGTCCGTCGATGTTCCGCAGCAGCTCGAAGACGTTGCCGGCGAGGGTGATGTTGCCCGCGTTGTCCCGTGTGCCGTCCGGTCCGACGACCACCGCGTTGGCGCCGATGGAGAACTCGCCCGTGATGGGGTTGGAGGTGTGTGCTCCGTTGGCCTGCACCACGTGCAGCACGGTGCGGCCGGGCCGGAACTCGGTTCCGAGGCACGTGGTGTGACGCAGCAGCAGGTAGCCGGGCTGGACGGTGACCATCTCGCCGCCAGGGCCGCGCTGCCCGGAGCCGCTGCCGGTCGTGCCGGCCTCGGCCGCCGTGCGGCGGGCGCTGAGGAAGCCGCTGAGTACGCCGTCCTCGATCAGCGCGGTGGGGCCGCAGGGGGTTCCTTCGCCGTCCCAGGGGACGGGGAGCGGGCTGTCGGGTGCGGTCGGGTCGTCCACGAGGGTGACGCCGGGCGAGGCGACCACCTCGCCGGTGCGGTCCGCGAGCGGGGAACGTCCTTCGAGGACCGAGTCCAGCAGGAAGGCGGGGACGATCAGCGAGAGCAGCTTGACCAGCACCCGGCCGTCGACCAGCAGGTCGTCGTAGGCGAGCCGTGACACGGGCTTCGCGGCCAGCAACCGTGCCAGGCCGATGAGTTCGGGCAGCTCCGTGGTCTCGACCCGGTCGAGCAGGGCCGGCACGGAGCGGCCGTAGGACTGGTGGCCGATGTAGCCGATGCCGTCGCCGCGAGCGGTGATTCGGGTGTGCAGCTGGACGACGCCGGTGTCGTGGCCGAGGGGCCGGGCTCCGGCGCGGTGCAGCCGTATGCGGGAGCGGTCGGCGCGGGTGCGTAGTTCGACGTCGAGGCCGTCGCCGCCCGCGCTGAGTGCCCGGAGCCGTTCGGTGGCCTCGGCGTCCAGGTGCGGCGGCGGGGTGTCCGGCGCCTTGCGCGGCGCCCCCAAAGCGGGCGGTGGCGGCGGGACGGAGCCGGTTGCGGCCAGTGCGCGGCCCACCGCGAGAGCGGCGGTGACCAGGGCGGGGTCGCGGGAGTCGGGGACGTTCTGCACCGCGTAGCCCTCGGTGCCGTCCGCCCATACGGTGAGGGCGGTGGCGCCGGTGGCCACGTCACTGCGGCGTTCGACCGTGCCGAGGCGGCAGACCAGTTCGTCGGTCCGCTGACGCAGCGTCCACACCTCGGCGTCGGCCCCGTGCCGTGCCGCTTCCTCGATCAGGGCGTCGCTCGCCGTCGCGGAGGAAGCGCCTGTGCTCTCCGTCGGGCCGCTCATCGCTCGGTACCGCCCACCAGGAGCGAACCGACCCGGAGGGTGGGGCCGACCACGCCGACCGTCACCCACTGTCCGAACTTGCCGCACTTCGCGGCGCCCACCGTGGTGTCGTCGGCCACGGCGTCGATGTCCCGGAGCACCTGCGTTCCCGTTCCCGTGATGGTCGTCTCTTCTATCGGGTCGGTGACCCGCCCGTTCTCGATGAGGTATCCGTTGGTCACCCGGAAGGTGAACTCTCCGGTGGACTCGATGACTTCGCCGCCGCCGACGTGCTGGGCGTAGATGCCGTGCTCGGTGGAGGCGATGATGTCCGCCACGCTCGACGTGCCGGCCGCCAGGCAGGTGTTGGTCATCCTGGGCTGGGGCGGCTGCAGCGCCGTCGTGCACCGGCCGTTGCCGCTGGAGGCCCGGCCCAGGCGGGCGGCCGACTCCTGGTCCGTCAGATAGCCGGTGAGTACGCCGTTCTCGATGAGGGCGGTCGGGCTGCCCACCGTGCCTTCGTCGTCGTAGGTGTAACTGCCCACCGCCCGGGGCACCGTGGGGTCGTCGACGAGGGTGACGAGGGGGGAGGCGATGTCCTCGCCGAGCCGGCCGGCGTAGACGGAGCCGCGCAGCACCTCGTCGCCCTCCAGCGGATGGCAGCAGGCCTCGTGCAGCAGGACCATGCCCCGGCCGCCCGCCACCACGACGGGGAGCCGGCCGACCGGCGCGGGCCGCGCGTCGAGTCCGGTCACCGCGCGGCGGGCCACCTCCTGTCCGGCCGCGCGGACGTCGATGCCGCTCAGCGGCCCGCTGACGCCGGGGGTGTAGAAGCCGGTGGCGACGCGGCCGTCGCGGCGGGCGATCACCCGGATCGTGAGGTAGCTCAGCAGACGGTGCTCGTCGTACAGCCCGGCGTCGTCGGCGAGCACCAGGTCCTGTTCGCCGAGTTCGAAGTCCACCACCACCTGCGCGACCGACGGGTCGAACTTCCTTGCCGATTCCTCCAGTTCGGCCAGGGCGCCGAGCGCGGAGGACAACTCCATCCACGCCGGCACGGGACCGGCGTCCGCACCGGGCCGGCCGACCGGGTCCCGGTCGTCGTCGGCGGCGAGCCGTGCCACCGTCGGGTCGAGACCGCAGACGGCACGGTGCCGGTAGGAGTCGCGCAGCACATAGCGGGCGGCCGTGGCCTGTCCCCGCTGCACGCTGATGTCGCGGACCCGCCCTTCGGCGTACCGGCCCCCGACGCGGTGCCAGGACTGCACCACGGCCGAGGTCGCGACGCAGTCGTGCGGGCGCTGCCGGCGCATCTCGGCGGCCAGGTCGTGGCCCACCGAGCGGAGGACGTCACTGGGCATGGGTGTTCTCCTCGGCTGAACGTGCTGTGCTTCGTGAGGGCGGGCGGGCGACACGGGGGCTACTTGCTCGACCACATGCGGAACATGTACCGGTTGAGCCGGTCCGGGCTGTCGGTGCCCAGGTCGATCTCGCGGGGCGCGAAACGGTCGTAGAAGGCCGTTCGGGTGTGCAGGAACCGGTCGTCGGCGGAGACCAGGGTCTGGCCGCGCTCCAGACGGATGCGGTACTGCACGGACGACTGGTCCAGCACGGCGTCGAAGAAGTCGAGGGCGGCGCGCTGTTCGTCGGTGATCGGCTCGCCCTTCTTCTCGTGGGCGACCTCGATGTACGTCCGGAAGTAGCGGACCAGCGGTTCGCCCTCGGCGGTGTAGCGGATGATCGGGGAGCGGAAGAAGCCGGCCTCCGCGGTCAGCGACATGCCGCGCTTCTCGAACCAGAAGTCCTGGGTGAGGATCCTGAGGACGTCGGGGTGCCCGGCGAGGACGTCGTGGACGGGCTTCGCGTCGACGAGGATGCTCTCGCCGCCGATGTGGGCGGACTGGCCGCAGGACAGCAGCAGGTAGTCGATGGGGTCCACGTCGTTGACGGCGTCGTTGTGCATGTACGAGCCCTGCTTGGTCTGGTGGTAGCGGGCTCCGTCCTCGATGGTCCTGCGCACACCGCGGTCGTACACCTCGATCAGCCGCCAGCCGTCGGTGTTCTGCACCATGGGCCGGCCCAGCGCGCAACCCAGCACCCAGGCGTACAGGGCCTGTTGGCGCAGCGACCGCACGCCCGCCACACGGTCGTACACGATGAAGTGGGTGCGGGAGTCGATGACGTCGCGGCTGCCGTCGACCTCGGCGGCGAACAGCGGTACGGCGGAAAGGTCCGCCTCGACGGCGTCGACGCGGCCCTGCGGGTGCCGCCGGTCGAGTTCGGCCACGTGAGCGGCCACTTCGCTCTGAGCCTGCTGCGAGAAGGTGTGGAATGCCTCGGCGGGGACTTCCAGAGTGCGTGGGTGAGTAGGCGCGAGCGCGGTGCTCATTCTCTGCTGTTCCTCTCTGCTTCCCTTCGGCCTGACAACCTGGCCAGGACGATTGGAGCATGTTGGCAATGCATTGACAAGCAATTGACAACGTCTCCCCAGCCCGCCTAGCGTCTTGTACTGCACCGATCGATCAGACGCCTCGGCGGACCCGATCTCGTAGCGCATGGCGCGCCGGCACCCGGCTCAGCGCTTTGGCAATCATTGCCAATTTCCTGTCAAAAATTCAGGAGTTTCAGGCGTGCAGCAACCCATATATCCCTCATTCCGCTCCGTTCTGGCGGACAACGACGTCGTCCGGGTCGCGGGAGCGAACCACGCACTGGGCGGACTGCTGGCCGAGGAGGCCGGTTTCCAGGCCGTGTGGTCGTCGAGCCTTGAGGTCTCCGCGTCCCGTGGCCTGCCCGACGCCAGCATCCTGAGCATGACCGAGTACCTCGAAGCCGCCGCGAACATCCAGAAAGTGCTGCGCATCCCGGTCGTGGCCGACTGCGACACCGGCTACGGCGGCAATCTCAACGTGGCGCACATGGTTCACGAGTTCGAGGCGGCCGGCATCACCGGACTCTGCATCGAGGACAAGCTGTTCCCCAAGATGAACAGCTTCGTGGCGGGCGGTCAGACGCTGCTCGGCACCAAGGAGTTCGCGAAGAAGATCAAGATCGCCAAGGAGGCGCAGTCCTCCACGGAGACCTTCGTCATCGCCCGCACCGAGGCGCTCATCAGCGACCTGGACGTGGACGCGGCCCTGGACCGCTGCCGTACCTACGCCGACTCCGGGGCGGACGCCGTGCTCGTCCACTCCAAGGCGAAGACCCGCGACCAGGTCGTCGCCTTCCTGGACGGCTGGGACTTCCGGGTCCCCGTGGTCATCGTCCCGACCACCTACCCCGACTGGCACATCGAGGACATCCGGAAGGCCGGCGTCTCCGTCGTCATCTACGCCAACCACGGCCTGCGCGCCACCGTCAGCGCACTGCGCGCGACCTACCGCTCCGTGTACGAGAACGGCGACACCACGGCACTTGAGGGCTCCATCGCCTCGGTCAAGGACATCTTCGCGCTCCAGGGACTCGACACCTGGCAGAAGCTCGACAGCTGATCGCCAGGACGACCGCGCGGCGCGAGCGGGACGAGCGGACGGCGGCCGTGAGCGGACCAGCGCACAGAAGCGGACAGGACCCTTGGCAATCATCTCTACGGCGGACGACCTGCTCGACAGCGACGTCTACATCGACCTGGACCACACGCTCGGCATCCCGCTGCACCTCAAGTGCGAGGGTTTCAACTTCGCGGGCTCCGTGAAGCTCAGGGCCGCCGCGTCCATGGTCGCCTCCGGCCTGCGGAACGGTCTGATCGACGAAGGCTCCACCCTCGTCGAGTCCTCCTCGGGCAACCTCGGCGTGGCGCTGAGCATCGTCGCGGCGGCGCGGTCGATCCCCTTCGTCTGTGTCACCGACCCCAAGTGCAACCCGGCGACGGTCAAGCTGATGCGGGTGCTCGGCAGCGAGGTCGTGGTGGCGGACAGCCCCGACGCGAGCGGCAGCTACCTCTCCGCGCGCAAGGCCCTCGTACGCGAGCTGTGCGAGCACAACACCGGCTACGTATGGCTCAACCAGTACGAGAACCCGGCCAACTGGCTCGCCCACTACGAGAACACCGCGCCGCTGATAGCGAAACAGTTCCCCGGTCTCGACGTGCTCTTCGTCGGCGTGGGGACCGGCGGGACGCTCAGCGGCTGTGCCGAGTACTTCCGGGAGAACCGGCCGGGGGTGCGCATCGTCGCGGTGGACACCGTGGGCTCGGTCAACTTCGGTCTGACCGCGGGCCCCCGCCATCTGCCCGGGCTCGGCGCCAGCGAACCCATGCCCTTCGTGCACCGGGACCTGGTCCACGACGTGGTCCGGGTGCCGGAACAGGAGGCGGTACGGATGTGCCGACGACTGGCCCGGCACGGATTCCTCCTCGGCGGCTCCACCGGGACCGTCGTCAGCGGCGCCGCCGGGTGGCTGGCCGAGCACGACCCGGGCCGCTCGCTGAACGCGGTGGCCATCTCCGCCGACCTGGGCGATCGCTACATCGAAACGGTTTACGACGACGCGTGGGTCCAGGACACCTACGGCGACCTCCACATGGAACGGGAAGACAGCAATGGCTGAGCAACAGGCCGGACCCCCGGGATTCTCCGTCGTCCCGGGCGAGGCCGTCCACCGAAGCCTGGCGGGACGCCGGGCGGAGATCATCGACCTGGTCGAGGACGCCTACCGGCTCCACGGCGAGGGGCAGACCGTGAACCCGCCGTCCTACTTCCTCCGTTTCCCCGACCGGCCCACCGCCCGCATCATCGCGCTGCCGGCCTCGGTCGGCGGCGAGGTCGGCGTGGACGGCATCAAGTGGATCTCCAGCTTTCCCGCCAACCTCGACCTGGGCATTCCGCGCGCCTCGGCGCTGCTGCTGCTCAACGACCCGCGCACCGGTTACCCGTACGCCTGTCTCGAAGGGTCGATCATCAGCGCGGTGCGCACCGCCGCGTCGGCCGCGTCCGCCGCCCGCCGACTGGCCGAGCAGCGCGGCACTCCGCGCCGCGTCGGCTTCTTCGGCACCGGGCTCATCGCCCGGTTCGTCCAGGACTACCTGTCCGAACTGGGCTGGCGGATGGACGAGTTCGGGGTCTTCGACCTCAGTACCGAGTACGCCGCCTCCTTCGCCGGCCAGGTCCTCGGACCGACCGGCAGGCCGGTGCGGGTGCACCCGGACGCCGAGTCCCTGGTGCGCTCCTCGGACCTGATCGTGTTCGCGACCACCGCGGCCACCCCGCACGTGGTCGATCCCTCCTGGTTCGACCACAACCCCCTGGTGCTGCATGTCTCGCTGCGCGACCTGGGCACCGAGGTCGTGCTGCGCAGCGCCAACGTCGTCGACGACGTCGAGCACGTGCTGAAGGCCGACACCTCCGTGCACCTGGCCGAACAGCGCACCGGCAACCGCGACTTCCTGGACGCCACGCTGTACGACGTCCTCGCCGGCAGGTTCACGGCGCCCGCCGACCGGCCCGTGGTCTTCTCGCCGTTCGGCCTGGGCGTGCTGGACCTCGTCGTCGGCGCCCATGTGCACCGGCTGGCCACCGCCGCGGGCGACACCGTCCCGATCGACGGCTTCTTCCACGAGCTGGACCGCCACCAGAGCGCGGGTGCCTCATGAGCGCGCCCCTGGTGCCGGCGGACCTGCCGCTCGCCCCCGGCGCCGCGGACCGGGCCCGCAGGCTGGGCCTGGGCCGGGACGGCGGCCGCTTCGACACCGCGTCCGGGGTGCTGGCGACGGTGGCCCGCACCGCGGCGACGACGCCGGACCGCACCGCGGTCGTCGACGGTGAGTCCGTCCTGACGTACGCCCGGCTGCTCACCCGCGTGGACCGGTTCCGCACGGTGCTCAGCGCGGCCGGCTGCACGGTCGGCACGGTCGTCGCGGCGGTCGGCGACCGCTCGGCCGACACGATCGCGGCGTTCCTCGCCCTCGAAAGCCTCGGCGCCGTCTATCTGCCCGTCGCCCCTGACTGGCCGGCCCAGCGGGTCGGCGCGGTGCTGGCGCGCGGCGGGGCCGACCTGCTGCTCGACTACTCCGGCGACCCGGGAGGCGGCGGTCCGCGCGGCCGTACGGCCGTGAAGGCGGCGGCCGAGCTGGGTACCGCGGTGGTCGAAGCGCCCGGCGGCGACGCTTCCGTGTCCGGTGCACGGACGGCCGCCGCGTTCGCCCACGACGCCCCGGACCGCTCGCGAGAGCCCCGCTACTGCATCTTCACCTCCGGGACCACCGGGCGGCCCAAGGGTGCTTCGGTGGAGCACCGGGGCATGATGAACCACCTCTGGGTCAAGGTCGAGGACCTCGGCCTGACGGAGGCGGACCGGCTGGCCTTCACCGCTCCGCTGGTCTTCGACATCTCTATCTGGCAGATGCTGGCCCCGCTCCTCGTCGGCGGCACCGTCGTCGTGGTGCGCGAGCCGGAGCTGGCCTTCCCGCGGCGCCTGACGAACGTCCTGGAGCGGTCCGGCGTCACCGTCGTCGAACTCGTGCCGACCGTCGTCGGGTGGATCACCGACCAGGCCGAGCGCCGCACCGGCGTGACCCTGCCCGCGCTGCGCTGGCTGATCTCGACGGGCGAGGAACTGCACACCGGACTCGCCGCCCGATTCCTGGCCGCGGCCCCTCACGTCCGGCTGCTCAACGCCTACGGCCCCACGGAGTGTTCGGACGACATCACCCACCACGAGGTGACCGCCCGGGACACCGCCCGCTCCCGGCTCCCGGTCGGCGCGCCGGTCACCGGCGCCCGTCTCTACCTCCTCGTCCGCGAGGACGGCGGACGGTGGCGGGCCGCCGACCCCGGCGAACCGGGTGAACTGTTCGTCGGCGGAGTGGTCGTCGGACTCGGTTACGTCAACGACCCCGACAACAACGCGGCCGCGTTCTTCACCGACCCCTTCGACGAGGACTCGCCCACCGGGCGGCTGTACCGCACGGGCGACCTGGCGCGCTTCGAGGACGGCGTCGTCCACTACCTGGGGCGCGTGGACCGGCAGGTCAAGGTCGCCGGAGTGCGCATGGAGCTGGACGAGATCGAGATCGTCCTGCGGCGCCACCCCGCGGTGGACGAGTGCGCCGTCGTGGTGCCCGTCGTCGACGGGCGGCCCGAACTCGCCGCCTGCTACACGCTGCTGCGTCCCGTCCCGGCCGAGGAACTGAGGGCCTATCTGGCCGGCTCGCTCCCCGAGGCCATGGTGCCGCGCCGGCTCACCGAGCTCGACGCGCTGCCGCTGACCCAGAACGGCAAGACCAACCACCGTGCGCTGCGCCAGCTGACGCAGGACGGCACAACCCCGGCAAAGGTGTGACATGGCAAGCGAGAACACGATCCCGGTAGCGGCTGCCGACGCTCCCACCGCCCCTGAGGTGACCGTCGACGACCTGCCCACCCACGCCCGGCTGCTGCTCGGGCTGTCCCGGCTGCGGCTGAGCGAGGCCGACGTCGCGGAGATCCGCGCCCTCGCGGCCCGCCCCGACCAGGACTGGGGCGCCTTCCTGGAGGCCGCCGCCTGGCACAAGATGCTGCCCCTGATCGGCCGGCACGTCGACCGGCACCGCCTGGACCGCAAGGCCGGGGACTCCCCGGGCTTCCCCTACGCCTGGGTGTTCGTCGGCGCCTACCTGAGCAACCGCGCCCGCAACCAGGCCCTCGCCGACGAGTTCGGCCGCGTCTTCGCCGAACTCAGCGCCGCAGGACTGCGGTTCGCGGTCCGTAAGGGCTTCTCCCTCGGCGAGGGCGAGTACCACGACCCGGCGCTGCGCCGCATCGCGGACCTCGACGTCCTGCTGGCCCGCGACGACGCGCCCGCCGCCCACGAGGTCCTCACCCGGCTCGGCTACCTCCAGGGCGAGGTCGCCGAGGACGGCGAGCGCATCGAACCGTACAGCCGCCAGACCCAGCTGTTCTGGAAGCTGAACCTCAGCAACCAGCTGCCGTACCGCAAGCCCGGCGGCCGCCCCGACATCACCGACTTCAACGTCGACATCTGCCATGACATCTTCCAGAAGAAGAGCGGCGTCTCCGTCGCCGCCGAGGAACTGCTCGACCGGGCCGTGCCCGCCGTGCTGTGCGGGGTCCCCGCCTGGGTCCCGGCCCCGGACGACCGGCTGCTCGACCTGTGCTCCCACCTCCACAAGGAGGCGGTGAGCCTGCACTTCTTCGAGAACAGACAGGACCTCCAGCTCAGCAAGTTCCTCGATCTGAGCCTGGTGGCCGGGGCCACCGACGACGACGCCTGGGAGCGGTTCCTGGAGCGGGTCCGCCACGTCGGCGCGGAGGCGATCGTCTACTACGCGCTGCACTTCACCGCCGTGCTGTACCCGCGGTCCGTGCCCGCATGGGTGCTCGACGAGGTGCGCCCGGACGACACCGACTACCTGGAGCAGTACGGCTCTCTCGACGGGCAGACCGCCCGCTGGCAGCAAAGCTTCCTCGCCCGTCTCTTCGACCCCGGCCGGCACACCGCGGGCACCGCCTCGAATGTGCCGCTCCGGTGACCGGCCGCGGCGCGCGGGCCGGTGAGCCGGGGCTGCTCGTCCTGAAGGTCGGCGGCAGCCTCCTCTCCGACAAACGGCACACCGGCGAGACCGACTACACGGCGATCGACGACTACGCCGGACTGCTCGCGGACCTGGTCGCCGCCTTCCCCGGCCGGGTGGTCCTGGTGACCGGAGGCGGAGCGCTCTGCCACCCGGTCGGGCTGCGGATCAAGGCGGCCGCGGACGACCCGTACGCCGCCGTCGCCCTGACCGAACCGGCGTTCCTGATGCGCTGGGCCTGGACGACCCGGCTGCGCGCCAGGGGCGTGCGGGCCGTTCCGCTCCAGGTCACCTCCATGCTCGAAGAGCGGCCCGACGGCACCTGGGCCTCCCACACCGCGGTCGTCGGCCGGCTGCTCGCCCAGGGCGCGCTGCCCGTGCTGTCCAGCGACTGCTACCTCACCGCCGAGGGCACCCTGCGCATCCTCAGCAGCGACGACGTACCCGCGGTCCTGCTGGGACCGGGCCTCGGGCCGGTCCGGGTGGTGGCACTCACCGATGTCGACGGCATCCACACCGCGGGCCCCGGCTCCCCGGTGCTCGACCACCTCGATCCGGACGACCTGCCGGCCGCCCGTGCCCTGTTCTGGACGGACGCGTGGGACGCCACCGGTGCCATGGAGGGCAAGGTCGAGGCGCTGGCCGACTCCGCCCGGCGCGGCGCCGAGTGCGTCATCACCCGCGGCGACCGCACGGCGACGGACCTCAGACATCTGTTCGCCCCGCTGCCGGACTGGCCGCACGACGCCCCGCGCACGCTGATCTCGCGGCGCCCCCCGAGCGGTACCCCCTCCTCGCCCGCCCTCTTCCTGGAGAACGCCCCATGACCACCGCGCCCGACCGCCGGGACCGGGTCGTCCTACTGAACCCGGGTCCGGTCAATGTGCACGACCGGGTCCGCGCGGCCATCGCCTCGCCCGACGAGTGCCACCGCGAACCGGAGGCCCAGCAGCTCCTGGTCACCGTGGCCGGCAAGATCGCCGAGGTGTGCGGCGGCGGAAGCTCGCACACCGCCGTGCTGCTCACGGGCTCGGGCACGGCGGCCCTGGAGGCGGTCGTCAGTTCCGTCGTGCCGGCCGACGGACGGCTCCTCGTCCTCGACAACGGCCACTACGGCGAACGGCTGCTGCGCATCGCCCGCGTCCACGGCATCGACGTGGACCACCTCGACTTCGGGTGGGCCAATCCGATCCTGCCCGAGGCGGTCGACCGCTTTCTGGGCGAGAACCCCGGCGTCACGCACATCGGCGTGGTCCACCACGAGACCAGCACCGGCATGCTCAACCCCGTACGGGAGCTGGGCGCCGTCGTCGCCCGGCACGGCCGGTCCCTGATCGTCGACGCCATCAGCAGCCTGGGCGCCGAGGCGCTCGACGTCGTCGCCGACCACGTCGACTGGTGCGTCGGCACCGCGAACAAGTGCCTGGAGGGACTGCCCGGGATCAGCTTCGTCTGCGCCCCGCGGGAACGGTTCGCCGCGCTGGAGCCGCTGCCCGCACGCACCTTCTATCTCGACCTGTTCGCGGGCTACCGCGCCCAGGTCCTGGACCGCAGCCCCCAGTTCACCCCGGCGCTCCAGGTCCTGCACGCCCTCGACACCGCCCTGGACCTGACCCTGGAGGAGGGCGTGACCGCCCGCGGCCGCCGTTACGCGGACCGGGCCCGGGAGATCCGCGAAGGCCTCGAACAGCGCGGCATCGAGCTGCTCCTGCCCCCGCGCCACCGGGCCGGCTCGATCACCAACGCCCACCTCTCGGGCGGCCTGACGTACGACGAGCTCCACGACGGGCTCAAGGAGCGCGGCTACGTGATCTACGCCACCCAGGCGAAGTCCGCCGGAGTGTTCCGGCTGGCCAACATGGGCCAGCTCACCGCGGCCGACATCGCCGGCTTCTTCGCCGCGTTCGACGACGTCCTGAGAAAGCACCAGACCGAGACAGAGGAGTGGTGAACCGGTGACAACCGACAACTCCCGAGCCGTTGCCCCGATTCACCTGGCCATCGTGGGCGGCGGACCCACCTGCACCTACGTGCTGGAACGGCTCGCCGCCCTGGTACGTGCGGGCGACCGGCCCGTGCCCCTGGAGATCGTGATCTACGACCTCTCGGGCGAGTTCGGTCCCGGGCAGGTGCACAGCCCCGACCAGACCAGGACCAGCTATCTCAACCGGGTCGCGGGCCAGGTGGCGTTCGCCGCCGACGAGAGCGTCGTCGAGGCCGGCCCCCTGCTCACGGCCGACGAGCGGCCCACCTTCCTGCAGTGGTGCCGCAGGATGTTCCGGGAGACCGGCGACGCACGCTTCGATCTGGTCGCCGAGGACTGGCCCAAGCGCTATCTGCACGGCCTCGCCCTGAAGGACCAGTTCACCCAGTACGTCGACATCCTGCGGGCGGCCGAGGGCGTCACGGTGACGCTCAAGCGGTCCGAGGTGGTGGACCTGGAGGAGCGCGGCGAGCGATTCGGGATCCTCACCGCCGACGGAGCGACGCCGTACGAGGCGGACTACGTCCTCATGCTCACCGGTCACTCCTCCAACCGGCCCGAGCTCGACCCCACGCAGGCCGCCTGGGCCGACTTCACCGGCCGGCACCAGGCCCATCTGGTCCCGAACGCCTACCCGTTGGAGCGCTCCCTCGACCCGGCCCGCACCGGCCCCGGGACCACCGTGGCCTGTCTGGGCATGGGGCTCACCGGTATCGACGTCCTGCTGTACCTCACCGAGGGCAGGGGCGGCTCCTTCGAACGGGGCGCGGACGGCCGGCTGGAGTACCGGCCGTGCGGACAGGAGCCCGACTCCGTCGTCGCCTTCAGCCGCTCCGGACTGTTCACCTTCGCGCGCCCGTACAACGAGAAGGAACGCGACATCGCGACCCTGGAGTACAAGGGCACGTTCCTCACCACGGACGCCGTGGCCCGACTGCGCGCCACGGTGGGCGTGCCCAACGTCATCGGCGGCCACGAGAAGCGCCAGCTCGACTTCGAGGCACACGTCTTCCCGCTGATCCTGCTGGAGATGTCGCTGATCTACTACGGCACCCTGTACGGCACCGGGTTCCGTGCGGCGGCCGTCCGGGCGGCCCGGCCGGCGTACGAGAAGTTCCTCGCGGACGCCGACGCGTTCGCCGACCACCAGGAGGCATCCGCGTTCCTGCTCACCCCGCTGGAGGAGCTGGCGCGGTCCGCCGCCGCCCGGGTGGACGAGGCGCTGGCGGGCCGTACGGCCCCGACCGGCGCACCCCAGGACGGGCAGCCGCCGCTCGCAGGCCTGCTCGGTTCCTTCCTCACCGTGGTCTACGGCGCCGACCAGGCCGCCGAACTGCTCGAACTCGCCGACGGCCCCGAGCGGTTCGCGGCGGCCGTGGCCGCCGCCGAGTCCCCGTGGCAGCACGCCACGCGCGCCGCCGAACACCGCTTCTCCTGGGAGCGGACGATCGCCCCCGTCCCCCGCAGCGGCTACGCGGACGCCGAGGCGTACGTCGAGGCCTTCCTCGACTTCCTCGACGTGGACATCCGCTGGGCGGCCCAGGGCAATCTGAGCAACCCGGCGAAGGCCGCCGCCGACGCGGCCTGGCGCGACCTCCGCGGTGTGGTGATCGACGCCGTCGACTTCGGCGGCCTGCGCGCCTCCTCGCACCGCACCTTCCTCGGCGTGTACACCCCGCACCACAACCGGCTCTGCCAGGGCGCCTCGGTCGAAGCCATGGAGAAGGTGACCGCGCTCATCCGCTCCGGCCACGTCGACATCTCGGCCGGCCCCGGCGCCCGCGTCGAAACCGACGAGGACAGCGGCCGGTTCCGGGTGAGCGGACCGGTGACCGGCACCGAACGGCAGGCCGACGTGCTGGTGGACGCCCGCGTGCACTCCTTCGACGCGGAGCGCGACGTGATGCCGATCTACCCCAACCTGCTGCGCCGCGGACTGGTGCGGAAATGGACCAACCCCGGTGTCGCGGAACCCGACTTCGTCCCCGGAGGCCTGGACCTGACCCCTGAGTTCCACCCGGTGCGGGCGAATGGCACCGTCGAGTCGCGGATCACCTTCCTGGGCCCGCCCAGCGAAGGTGTGATGTACCACCAGATCGGCGCTCTCCGTCCGAACAAGGACCACCACGTCATCCGGGACATCCTGTGCTGGATCAACGCGTTCATGCCGCAGGAGGCCCCTGTCGGCACGGAGAAGAAGGACATCGAAAGGACCCCGGCATGAGCAACACCCCTGACAACGCCCCGGAGTACGGCGGCATCGACATCCCGGAGCGGCTGAAGGAGATCACCGCGGCGCACGAGCGGATGCGCGCCGCGGCGGCCGGACTCACCGAGCAGGACGCCCGCGGGGCGATCGAACTGCCCGGCTGGACCCGGGGCCACGTCCTGATCCATCTGGCGGACCTCTCCCGGGCCTTCGCCCGGCAGGCCCGGTACGCCGTCGAGGGCCGCACCATCGAGGTGTACGACGGCGGCCGGCCCACCCGCGACCGGCGCATCGAGGAACTGCACGACCGCCCCGTGGAATGGCTGCGCGAGCAGCTGGAGGAGGGCCTGACCGCCCTGGAGGAGGCGTGGGCGGCGCTCGGTCCCGACGGCTGGGACCTGCCCTGCTCGTACCGCGACTCGACGCTGTTCGCGACACAGTTGGCGTGGTGGCGGGAGACCGGACTGCACGAGGTCGACCTCGCCGCGGGCCACCGCTCCGAGGACTGGAGCGCCGCGCTCTCGGCCTACGTCGTCGCCTTCCTGCAGCCCCGGCTGCCCGAAGGCACCGTCCTCGTCTCCGAGGACACCGGGCAGGAATGGCGCAAGGGAACGGGTGACGGCGCAGAGGTCCGTGGCTCCCTGCGCTCGCTGGCCGCCTGGATCTCGGGCCGCCCCCACTGCGCGCCGCCCACCACGACAGCCGCCGCTCTGCCCGAACTGAACGCCTGGCCGTAACCGGCCCGTGCCGCGCGTCCGTCGGGGCGCGTCCGTCGGGGCGCGCGGCACCCGTACCCCCGGAAGTGAGTTCACGTCATGACCGTCACCCAGACCGACCCGGCACCGGCCGGGCAGCTGGAAACCCCGGCACAGCAGCTTGTCCGGGCCTTTGCCGAGCGGGGGTTCACCCACTTCACCGGGGTGCCCTGTTCGCTGCTCAAGGGCGTGTTCAAGGTGCTCGAAGGCAAGGAGGCACCACTCGCCGACGGCCTCACCTATCTGCCGGCGCCGCGCGAGGACTCCGCACTCGGCGTCGCCTCGGGTCTCGCCGCCGCCGGAGCCAGGCCGGTGGTCCTCATGCAGAACTCCGGTCTCGGCTACTCGCTGAACGTGCTGACGTCGCTGAACCTCATCTACGACCTGCATGTGCCGTTGATCGTCAGCTGGCGCGGCCATGACGGCAACGACGCGGTGGAGCACGACGTGATCGGCCGTGAACTGACCAATCTCCTGGACGTGTTCGACCTGAAGCACACGGTCTTCGATGCGGAGAAGCCCTACGCCTCCGTCGACCGGTGTCTGGCGAAGGCCGAGGACGGCCGGTTCACGCCCGTCCTCATCGTGAAGGAAGGGATCTGAGCGTGTTCGGCATCCAGGACGCGATCCGCGCGGTCACCGAGAAGTACCCCGCCTCGCTGTACGTGTCGACCTGTGGGTTCATCACCCGCGACCTCTACAACATCGCCGACCGGCCCCAGAACCTCTACCTGGTCGGCTCCATGGGCATGGCCGCCCCCGTCGGTCTCGGCGTGGCCCTGGCCCGCCCCGACAAGCACGTCGTGGTCCTCGACGGCGACGGCTCCTTCGCGATGAACCTCAGCGTGCTGCCGATGATCGCCGAGCACGCCCCCGACCTGGTCCACGTGGTGCTCGACAACGGCCTGCACGAGAGCACCGGCGGCCAGCGCCCGGTCCGCGTCGGCGACCCCGTCGCTCTCGCCCTCGCCGCGGGCTACCCGGCCGCGTACGGCGTCGACTCGGCCGAGGGCCTGGCGGCCGCGCGGCCCGAGCGCGGTGCCACGTCCCTGCTGCACGTGCGGTGCGCCCCGCGCGGCGCGCAGGCCGGGCGGCGCGTTCGGTGGACCCCGCAGCAGGTGGTCGAGCGCTTCCGCGCCGAAGCCGTCGCCTGACCCCCGGCACGAAAGGAACACGCGTCATGGAAGAGACGACCACGGCCCTGGAGCCGGCGGTCCGGGAGATCCTGCTGCCCCTCCTCGGCCCGTCCGCGGACCCCGGCGCCATCGGCCCCGACACCGACCTGTGGCAGGCCGGCCTGGACTCGCTGGGCAGCGTGTCCCTGATGGCGGGGCTGGAGGACACCTTCGACATCGAGTTCCCCGACGCCCTGCTCACCCGGGAGACCTTCTCGACCGTCGGCCGGATCGTCGCGGCGGTCGACAGCCTGGTGCGGTCATGACCTTGAACCTGCGCGAGCTGCCCCGGCGTTCGTCGAAGCTGGTGGACCTGAACCTCCTGAAGATCAGGATCTCCTCCAACCTGCCCGAGTTCGACGCCTACGCGTACTTCTCCCGCGAAGTGCCACCCGAGAAGGCCGACGAACCCGCCGACTACGAGATCCACTGCGTGGACCTCGGCCGGGACGCCTTCGACACGGAGGAACTGCGGGCCCGCGCCGACCGCACGCTGCGGGCCAAGCGGTTCGGGGACGGGTACTACCTGAACCACATCTTCGGCGCCCCCGCCCACCTGATCACCGAGGGACACCGGTCGTACGTCTTCGGACACCGTCTGGAGCGCACGGTCTGGCCCTGCTTCGTCAAGCGGATCCTGACCGACTTCGCCGTCGACCACGGCTATCTCCACCTCAAGGCGGGCGGGTTCACCTTCGACGACGGCAGCGCCACGCTCCTCGTCGGCCCGAACGGCGGCGGCAAGACGGTCTTCCTGACCCAGGCGTGCCGCGCCGGGGCACGATTCCTGACGAACACCCACGTCCTGATACGGGACGGCATCGCCCACGCCGTCCCGTCCTCGGTCCGGATCCGGCGCGACGCGCAGTTCGAAGAGCTGATCGAACAACACCGGCTCACCCCCCATGTGGAGAGCGGCGACCACCTCGCGGCCCCGGAGCTGCTGTTCCCGGGCACACCCGCGGACACCGGCCGGATACGCAACATCGTGATCACCGACCACAATCCGGCCGGTCACCGGGGCTTCGAGCGCATCTCTCCCGACCAGACCGCCCTGTTCCTCGACCAGTTCGCGTCCGCGGTGACCAACTACGGCCTCAAGGACGACCTCCTCGCGCACTTCGGCAGGGACTTCGACACGTTCACGAGCGCGTTGGGCACGATGAGGAGCCGACTGGCCGAACTGGTGGCCGGGGCCCGCTGCTTCCGGGCCAACGTCGACATGCTCGACCCGTCGTGCAGGTCCGAGGTGCTCGCCGCGCTCGCCGCCGGGCCTGCCGGGTGACGCCGCTGGTCGCCCTGGTGGTGCTGCTCGCGGCGGTCACCCACGCGAGCTGGAACGCGATCACCCACCGCGTCAGGAACGAACTGGCCGGACTGACCCTGGTCGGCGTCGGCCGCACCGCGTCGGGAGCGCTCCTCGCGGCATGGGCCCCGCTGCCGGCGGCGGCCGTCTGGCCCTTCCTGATCACCTCCGTCGTCCTGCACGTCGGATACCAGGTGGCGCTGATCCGATCCTTCCGGCTCGGCGACTTCGGCCAGGTGTATCCGATCGCGCGCGGGGTGGCCCCGACCGTGGTGACCCTGTTCGCGACCTTCGTCCTCGGGGAGCGGATGGGCGTCGCGGCCACCACCGGCATGGTCCTGGTGACCCTGAGCCTCGTCGGCCTCGCGCTGTGGGGCGTCCGCGGCCGGTCGCGGCGGGCGCCGCAGTGGCCGGCGATCGCCATGGCGGCCACGACCGGGCTCACCATCGCCGCCTACACCCTCGTCGACGGGGTGGGGGTGCGCACGGCCGGGGCAGCCCTCGGCTACATCGGCTGGCTGATGGTGCTCGACGGCACGGCGATCCCCTTCTACGCCGCGGTACGGCTGCGCGGCGGGCTCGCCGAACGGCTGCGGCCCGTGGCCGTGCCCGGACTGCTGGGCGGGGTGCTGTCGGTCGTGTCGTACGGCCTCGTGCTGTGGGCCCAGACCCGGGCCCCGCTGGCGCCGGTCGCCGTATTGCGAGAGTCCAGTGTGATCGCCGGCGCGGCCATCTCCGTCTTCCTCTTCAAGGAGCGGTTCGGCGGCGCCAGGATCGTCGCCGCGGGCGTCATGATGGCGGGCATCGCCCTGATGCTCGGCACCACCTGAACGGCGCGGCATGGACCGGCTCCGAAGTCGCCGCGCACTCCACATGGTGCGTCACCGAAACAGGTCCACACACAGCAGGTCGGTCGCGTTTCTCGTCCAGAGGAGCGGGACCGCCCCGCCCCTCTGGGCTCACCGTCAGGCGCCCTTCGCAGCCGGCTCCAGAATCGCCACGCACTCCACGTGATGCGTCATCGGAAACAGATCGAACGCCCGCAGCGTCCGCACCCGGTACCCGCCGTCCCGGAAGTACCCCAGGTCCCGGGCCAGGGCCGCCGGGTCGCACGCCACATACGCGATCCGTCGCGCCCGCAGGGAGGCGAGGTGCTTGACCGTGTCCCGGCCGGCGCCCGCACGCGGCGGGTCGAGGACGATCAGGTCGACCTCGGTGATGCCCGTGCGCGGCAGGACGGACTCGACCTTGCCCTGCTCGATACGGACGCGGGGGAAGTCGGCCAGGTTGTGCCGCGCGTCCTCGACCGCGCGCTTGCCGGACTCGATGCCGAGGACCGCGCCCTTGTCGCCGAGGCGGTCGGCGAGGGCGCCGGCGAAGAGGCCGACGCCGCAGTAGAGGTCGAGGGCCATCTCGCCCTTGCGCGGGAGCAGGCCCTGCATCACCGCGGTGACGAGGGTGTCCGCCGCCTTCGGGTGGACCTGCCAGAAGCCGCCGGCCCCGACGCGGTGGGTGCGGCCGTCCGCGCGCTCGCGGACGAAGGGGCGGCCGTGGACGCGGTGCACGCCGCCGGACTTCTCGTCGACCCGAAGGACCGAGACCGGCTTGTCCAGCTCCACCAGCGGGAGGCGGCCACCCGGACGCGGGGTGAGGATCACCTGGCGGTCCTGGGAGCCCGTCGCCGCGATCGCCTCGACCGACTCCATGCCGGTCCAGTCGTGCTTCTCGATGCCCAGCTCGGACACGCCCGGAGCCGCGATCATGCAGTGGTCGATGCGCTCGACCTCGTGCGAGCGGTGGCGGCGCAGGCCCGCGTGGCCCTCGGCGTCGACGGCGTACTGCACCCGGGTGCGCCACTGCGGCACCTCTCCGGCGGGCAGCTTGTCGCCCTCGGCCGGGACCACCGTGCCGTCCCAGCCGGCCTCCTCCGGGGTGAGGCCGGCCAGCCGCCTGAGCTGCTCGGCGAGCACGTCCGCCTTCAGCCGCCGCTGGGCGCCCGGCTTGGCGTGCTGCCAGTCGCAGCCGCCGCAGCGTCCGGGGCCCGCGAAGGGACAGGGGGCCTCGATGCGGTCCTTGGACGCCTCCAGGATGCGTACGGCGTCCGCGCGCAGGAAGCGGGCACCCTCCTCGCCCTCGGTCACCTTCGCCACCACCCGCTCGCCGGGCAGCGCGTGCCGGACGAAGAGGACCTGGCCCTCGGCGGTGCGGGCGATGCAGTGGCCGCCATGGGCGACGGGGCCGATCTCGACCTCGTACTCCTCGCCCACCAGAGACGTGGTCGGTTCTGCCTGCATGGTGGATGACTCCAGAGGATCGAGTTTGAGACAGAGGGACAGCAAACAGGGGACCGCGAAACGCAGACGAGCCGCGGAGACGGGTCCGGGGCGGCGAGCGCAGCCCGGTGGACCGACAACAGCCCACCAGTCTACGGCCTCGCCGCCCCGGCCCCGACCCGCGCTCCCGCGCCGGTCCCGCGTCAGTCCTTCGCCGACGGCGCCTTCGGCCGCTCCCCCGCCGGGCCGCGGCGGACCGCGCCGGGCGCGTTCCACTCCTGGCGCCTGCGGGCCCGGACGCGGGCCACCTCGGAGGAGGCCAGCTGGTAGGGCACGGAGGTGACCATCACGCCGGGCGTGAACAGCAGACGGCCCTTGAGGCGCAGGGCACTCTGGTTGTGCAGCAGGTGCTCGTACCAGTGGCCGACCACGTACTCGGGGATGATCACGGAGACCGCGTCACGCGGGGACTCCTTGCGCAGCCCCTTGACGTACTCGATCACCGGCCGCGTGACCTCGCGGTACGGCGAGTCGAGGACCTTCAGCGGCACGTCGATGCCGCGCCGCTCCCACTCCTCGTGCAGTGCCCTGGTCTCGGCCGGGTCCACGTTGACCGTGAGCGCCTCCAGGCTGTCGGAGCGCATCAGCTTGGCGTAGGCCAGGGCCCGCAGGGTCGGGCGGTGGATCTTGGAGATCAGCACCACGGAGTGCACCCGGGAGGGGCGCACCAGGTCGTCGTCCGGCTCCTCGGGCGCGGCGATCTCCTCGGCGACGCGGTCGTAGTGCTTACGGATCGCGGTCATGGTCGCGTAGAAGATGCACATGCCGAGCAGGGCCACCCACGCGCCGTGCGTGAACTTGGTGACCAGGACGACGACCAGCACCAGACCGGTGAGGAAGGCACCGAAGGTGTTGATCGCGCGCGAGCGCAGCATGTGGCGGCGCTTGGCCTGGTCCTTCTCGACCGAGAGGTGGCGGTTCCAGTGCCGGACCATGCCGGTCTGGCTCAGCGTGAAGGACACGAACACGCCGACGATGTACAGCTGGATCAGACGCGTGGAGTCCGCGCCGTAGATCACGGTGAGCAGCGCGGCGGCGCCGGCGAGCAGCACGATGCCGTTGGAGAAGGCGAGCCGGTCGCCGCGGGTGTGCAGCTGGCGGGGCAGGTAGCGGTCCTGGGCGAGGATCGAGCCGAGCAGCGGGAAGCCGTTGTACGCCGTGTTGGCGGCGAGGAACAGCACCAGCGCGGTCGCGGCCGCCAGCAGGACGAACAGGAAGCTGCCCTTGCCGAAGACGGCCTCGGCGACCTGGGAGATCACCGGGTTCTGGACGTACCCGGAACCGATCGGGTGGCCGTTGTGCAACAGGTCGGTGGCCGGGTTCTCGGCCATGCGGACCTTGGTCGTCATGGCCAGGGCGATGATGCCGCAGAACATGGTGACGGCCAGCAGGCCCATCGCCGCGAGCGTGGCCGCGGCGTTCTTCGACTTGGGCTTGCGGAAGGCCGGGACACCGTTCGAGATGGCCTCGACGCCGGTCAGGGCGGCACAGCCGGAGGAGAAGGCGCGCAGCAGCAGGAAGACCAGCGCGAAGCCCGCGAGGCCCTGGTGCTCGGCTCTGATGTGGTACTCGGCGGTCGGCGCCCGCATGGCGTCGCCGAGCACCAGGCCGCGGAACGCGCCCCACAGGATCATGATGAAGACGCCGCCGACGAACACGTACGTCGGGATCGCGAAGAGCTTCCCGGACTCCTTGACGCCGCGCAGGTTCATCAGCGTCAACAGGACGATGACGGTGGTCGCGCAGAGCACCTTGTGCTCGACCACGAACGGGACGGCCGAGCCGAGGTTCTCGATGCCGGAGGCGATGGAGACCGCGACCGTCAGCACGTAGTCGACGAGCAGGGCGCTCGCGACGGTGAGGCCGGCCTTGGGACCGAGATTGGTCGTCGCCACCTCGTAGTCGCCGCCGCCGCTCGGGTACGCGTGGACGTTCTGGCGGTAGGAGGCGACCACGGTGAACATCAGCACGACGACCGCGACCGCGATCCAGGGGCTGAAGTGGTACGCCGACACGCCCGCGATGGACAGGACCAGCAGAACCTCCCCCGGCGCGTAGGCGACGGAGGACAGCGGGTCGGAGGCGAAGACGGGCAGTGCGATGCGCTTCGGCAGGAGGGTTTCCCCCAGCCGGTCACTGCGCAATGCGCGCCCGATCAGGATCCGTTTGGGCACGTCGGTCAGTTTGGACACGAGAGAGGATCGTAAGCCTTCGAACTGGCAGCCGCCCACCCTGTCCGCAATATCTTCCCCATGGGTGAACTCGGCGGCGGAGTGATGTACGGATTCCGTGGTCCTGACACGGGTCGTGCCTAGATGGCAGACCCCGCCAGTAGCCGACCCGTGGAGGCCCGATGCCGCCCACCGCTGAGCTGATCGGGGCCGTGCTCGCCATGACCGGCCTCGGAATCCTGACCCTGTGCAGCGTGCGCAGCATCACTCGCAGATGAGCGGATGAGGCCGCGCGGCGGGCCCGACCCGGGTACGGGGGTGCCCGCCGGGGGTGATGCGTGTGTAGCTTGGGCGACGGTCTGAGAATCTTTTCAGGCCAAGCCAACGACTCTTGACTTCGGAAGGACGGTCGTGCACATCGTCATCATGGGCTGCGGGCGAGTAGGCTCCGCTCTCGCCCAGACCCTGGAACAACAGGGGCACACGGTCGCCGTGATCGACCAGGACCCGACCGCCTTCCGTCGGCTGGGACCGGGATTCGGGGGCCGCCGGGTCACCGGAGTCGGCTTCGACCAGGACACCCTGCGCGAGGCGGGAATCGAGGAGGCGGGCGCCTTCGCGGCCGTCTCCAGCGGCGACAACTCCAACATCATCTCCGCGCGGGTCGCGCGCGAGATGTTCGGCGTGGAGAACGTGGCCGCCCGCATCTACGACCCCCGGCGCGCCGAGGTCTACCAGCGCCTCGGCATCCCGACCGTGGCCACGGTCCGCTGGACGGCCGACCAGATGCTGCGTCGGCTGCTGCCCTCGGGGGCCGAGCCGCTGTGGCGCGACCCCACCGGCGGGGTGCAGCTCGCCGAGGTGCACACCTCCCCGAAGTGGGTCGGCCACAAGATCAGCAAGTTGCAGGAGGACACGGGCGTGCGGGTCGCGTTCCTGACCCGGCTGGGAGAGGCGATCCTGCCCACCTCCCAGACGGTGTTGCAGGAGGGCGACCTCGTGCACGTGATGATGCGGACGGACGACGTGGAGCAGGTCGAGGCGGCATTCGCCGGGGGCCCGGAAGAGGAGGGCGGTCACTGATGAGGGTCGCCATTGCCGGAGCCGGCGCCGTCGGCCGCTCGATCGCCACCGAGCTGCTGGAGAACGGCCACGAGGTCCTGCTCATCGAGAAGGCCCCGACCGCCATCTCGGTGGAGCGGGTGCCGCAGGCGGAGTGGCTGCTGGCCGACGCCTGCGAGATCACGTCCCTGGACGAGGCGGCGCTGCAGCGCTGCAATGTGGTGATCGCCGCCACCGGTGACGACAAGGTCAACCTGGTGGTGTCGCTGCTCGCCAAGACGGAGTACGGCGTTCCGCGTGTCGTCGCCCGCGTCAACAACCCGAAGAACGAGTGGCTGTTCAACGAGGCGTGGGGCGTGGACGTGGCCGTCTCCACCCCGCGTCTGATGTCCGCCCTGGTCGAGGAGGCGGTGAGCGTCGGCGACCTGGTACGGCTGCTGCGCTTCAGCCACGGCGACGCCAACCTCGTGGAGCTGACGCTGCCCGAGGAGTCGGCCCTGGCCGGCACCCAGGTCGGGGACGTGCACTGGCCCGAGGACACCTCGCTGGTGACCATCATCCGCGGCACCCGGGTGCTGACCCCCTCCCGGGAGGACTCCCTGGAGCCGGGCGACGAGCTGCTCTTCGTGGCGGCGCAGGCCCGGGAGCAGCAGTTGGAGGAGCTGCTGTCGGTGCGGAAGCGGGAAGAGTCCTGACGGCCCGGCCGTGAACGTACGAAGGGCGCCCTTGGTGACAAGGGCGCCCTTCGTCGTCGTGGCGACGCGCTGTGCGTACGGCGGTCACGCCTGCCTGCGGTGCCGGCCCGGCTCGGGGTGGCCGCCCTCGGCGGCCAGCGCGGCCTCGCGCTCCTTCTCGGCCTCGCGCTCCTTCTCGGCCTCGCGCTCCTTCTCGGCCTGCTCCTCGGCCTCCATCTCCGCGAAGACGTCGATGGGCGCGGGCGCCTTGGCGAGGAAGACCCAGGTGAGCCAGACGGCCAGCAGGAAGGGCGGGATCTTCAGGGCCACCAGGACCCAGCCGAGCCGGGTGGTGTCGGACCACCAGTAGAGCGGGAAGAGGATCGCGCACTTGGCGAGCAGGATCAGGCCCCAGGCCCAGCTCGCCTTGGCATACGCCTTCTTGCGGCCCGGGTTGCGGGTACGCCAGGAGAGGTTCTCCTTGAAGACCGGGCCGAGGATCAGGCCGATCAGCGGGACCCCGGCGAGGGTGGTGACGATGTACGCGACGGCCAGGCCCAGCGTGTACAGCATGCCGGGCAGGTAGAAGTCCTTGGCATTGCCGGTGAACATCGCGAACACCACGCCGAAGGCCACACCGAACACACCGCTGAAGGCGTGCTTGACGGTGTCCTTCATGGCGAGCCGGACCACGACCAGCACCAGGGAGACGGCCAGCGCGGCGATCGCCGAGAGGTGCAGGTCCTTGTCGATCGTGAAGATCGCGACGAAGAGCAGGCCCGGCACGACCGTCTCGACCATGCCGCGGACGCCGCCGAAGGCCTCGAACAGCGCCGCCTCCGTCACCGCACGGGCGTCGCCTTCGCCGGACGCGCCGGGCGGGGTCTGGTCGGTGTCTTCGGTCGGCTTGTCGAGGGACGTCACCGGCTACTCCCGTCCGAGGGGTCGCAGTTCGTACTTGGGGTTGAACAGCACCCGGCGGCCCCGGCTCAGCGAGATCCGGCCCGATGCGATCAGCTTGCGCCCTGGTTCTATGCCCACGATGGAACGCCTGCCGAGCCACACCACGTCCAGCGCTGCGGACCCGTCGAACAGCTCGGCCTCCAGGGCCGGGACGCCGGCGCGCGGACGCAGGGTGACCGTGCGCAAGGTACCAGTTACGGTGACGATCTGCCGGTCCTGGCAGTCGCCGATCTTCGTACAACCAGCCGTCTCGGCGTCCTCGCGCAGCTCCTCGGACTCCAGGTCCGCCTGGGACGTGGAGAGCCGGTCGAGCATCCGCCGGAACCGGCCGGCCGGCTTTTCGGAACGAGGAACAGCGCTCATATCTGAAGCGTACCGGGACCCGCGGACAGCGCCGCGTCCCCGTTCACACTTCCCGGTGCGCGGCTCCTCATGTCTCGAACCGGTACCCCATCCCGGGCTCGGTGATGAAGTGCCTCGGGTGCGAGGGGTCGGCCTCCAGCTTGCGCCGCAGCTGGGCCATGTAGACGCGCAGGTAGTTGGTCTCCGTGCCGTAGGACGGCCCCCAGACCTCCTGGAGGAGCTGCTTCTGGCTGACCAGGCGGCCGGTGTTGCGCACCAGCACCTCCAGGAGGTGCCACTCCGTGGGGGTGAGCCGGACGTCCCGGCCGCCGCGGTTGACCTTCTTCGCGGCCAGATCGACGGCGAACCCCTCGGTCTCCACGGTCGTCACGCCGTCCTCGCCGGCGCCGACCGGCTCGGCGCGGCGTACGGCCGCCCGCAGCCGGGCCAGCAGTTCGTCCATGCCGAAGGGCTTGGTGACGTAGTCGTCGGCGCCCGCGTCCAGGGCCTCGACCTTCTCGTCGGAGGAGTGCCGGGCGGACAGCACCAGGATCGGCACCCTGGTCCAGCCGCGCAGACCCTTGATCACCTCGACGCCGTCCATGTCGGGCAGGCCCAGGTCGAGAACGACCACGTCGGGGTGGCGGGAGGCGGCGATGTCGAGGGCGGACCTGCCGTCGGCGGCCGCGTCGACCTCGTACCTGCGTGCCTTGAGGTTGATCACGAGGGCCCGCACGATCTGCGGCTCGTCGTCGACCACGAGGACCCTCGTGGGGGTCTGGGCCCCGCTCGGGCTCAGCATAGGGTCTGCCTTTCTGGTTCCGCGCCGCCCGCTCCGCCGTCGCCGGGGGCGGGGGTGGCCGCCGTTTCGGGGTACTGCGTCACCGGTTGCGTCCCGTGGACGCTGCGCAGGCTCAGGACCATGGTGAGGCCGCCGCCGGGCGTGTCCTCCGCGTTCAGGGTGCCGCCCATGGACTCGGCGAAGCCCCGGGCCACGGCGAGGCCGAGTCCCACGCCCGCGCCGCGGGGGGCGTCGCCGTACCGCTGGAAGGGTTCGAAGATACGGTCCTTGGCCGTGTCCGGCACGCCCGGTCCGCGATCCACCACGCGGACCTCCACCCGGTCGGCGAGGGCGCTGGCGGAGACCAGGACGCGCCGGCCGTGCGGGCTGTACTTGACGGCGTTCTCCACGAGGTTGGCCACCGAGCGCTCCAGCAGCCCGGGGTCGGCCAGGATCATCGGCAGGGACTCGGGCACGTCCAGGTCGACACTGTTCTCCGGTACACCGCCCAGGGCCATCGGTACGACCTCGTCCACGTCGATCTCGCGGATCAGCGGGGTGACGGTGCCGGTCTGCAGGCGGGACATGTCCAGGAGGTTGCCGACGAGGTGGTCGAGCCGGTCGGCGCCCTCCTCGATGCCCTCCAGCAGCTCGGCGCGGTCCTCCTCGGACCAGTCGACGTCGGCGGAGCGCAGCGAGGAGACGGCGGCCTTGATCCCGGCCAGCGGGGTGCGCAGGTCATGGCTCACGGCGGCCAGCAGGGCGGTGCGGATGCGGTTGCCCTCGGCGAGCGCCCGGGCCCGGTCGGCCTCCTCCTGCAGGCGCCTGCGGTCGAGGACGACGGCGGCCTGGGCACCGAAGGCGGCGAGCACCCTGCGGTCCTCTGCGGGCAGTACCCGGCCGGTCAGCGCGAGCGCCATGTGGTCGCCGACGGGCATGTCGACATCGGCGTCCTCGGGACGCTCCAGGGTGGGCCCGAAGCCGGCGCGGCCCGCGCACGTCCACGGCTCGACGTCGCTCTTCCGCTCCAGCAGGGCGGCCGACTCCATGGCGAAGGTCTCGCGGACCCGCTCCAGCAGCTCCTCCAGGCTGGTCTCGCCGCGCAGCACGTTGCCGGCGAGGAAGGAGAGGATCTCGGACTCGGCCCGCAGTCTGGCCGCCTGGTGGGTGCGGCGGGCGGCGAGGTCCACCACGGAGGCGACGGACACGGCGACGCCGAAGAAGATCACTATGGCGACGATGTTCTTCGGGTCGGCGATGGTCCAGCGGTGCAGGGGCGGGGTGTAGAAGTAGTTCAGCAGCAAAGAGCCGAGCGCCACCGAGGCCAGGGCGGGCAGCAGGCCGCCGAGCAGGGCCGCGGCGACCGTGACGGCCAGGAACAGCAGCATGTCGTTGGCGAGGCCGATGTCGACGCTGTTCAGCAGCAGCGCGAGCACCGACGGACCGGCGACCCCCATGGCCCAGCCCGAGATGATCCTCGTACGGCCGAGCCGCGCGCCGCGGGCCACGGGCAGTCCGCGGCCCTTGGCGACCTCCTCGTGGGTGACGATGTGGACGTCGAGGTCGGGGCCGGAGTCCCGGGCGACGGTGGCGCCGACGCCGGGCCCGAAGACGTACTGCCAGGCCTTGCGGCGCGAGGAGCCGAGCACGATCTGGGTGGCGTTGACGCCGCGGGCGAAGTCCAGGAGCGCGGCCGGGATGTCGTCGCCGACGACGTGGTGGAAGGTGCCGCCGAGGTCCTCCACGAGGGTGCGCTGGACGGCGAGTTCCTTCGGGGAGGCGGCGGTCAGGCCGTCGCTGCGGGCGATGTAGACGGCGAGCACCTCGCCGCCCGCGCCCTTCTCGGCGAGCCGGGCCGCCCGGCGGATGAGCGTGCGTCCCTCGGGCCCGCCGGTCAGCCCGACCACGATCCGCTCCCGCGAACCCCAGATCTTCGAGACCCGGTGCTCGCTGCGGTACTGGTTCAGGTACTCGTCCACCCGGTCGGCGACCCACAGCAGCGCGAGTTCGCGCAGCGCGGTGAGGTTGCCGGGGCGGAAGTAGTTGGACAGCGCCGCGTCGACCTTGTCGGGCTGGTAGATGTTGCCGTGTGCCATCCGGCGGCGCAGTGCCTCCGGCGACATGTCGACCAGCTCTATCTGATCGGCCCGCCGCACGACCTCGTCGGGCAGGGTCTCGCGCTGGCGCACCCCGGTGATGGACTCGACGACGTCCCCGAGGGACTCCAGGTGCTGGATGTTGACGGTCGAGACGACGTCGATCCCGGCCGCGAGCAGCTCCTCGGCGTCCTGCCACCGCTTGGCGTTGCGCGAGCCGGGGATGTTGGTGTGCGCGAGTTCGTCCACCAGAGCGACGGCGGGCGCCCTGCGCAGCACGGCGTCGACGTCCATCTCCCCGAAGACTCCCCCGCGGTACTCCAGCGCCTTGCACGGCACCTGCTCAAGCCCGTGCAGCATCACCTCGGTACGCGGCCGCCCATGGTGCTCCACGAACGCCACGACGCAGTCCGTGCCGCGCTCGACCCTCCGATGCGCCTCGGCCAGCATCGCGTAGGTCTTCCCGACCCCCGGCGCCGCCCCGAGATAAATCCGCAGCTTCCCGCGTGCCATGGCTCCATTGTCTTCCGTTCACCCCTGCCTACGCAGCGTCGACCTTACGGCCAACGATGCGGACAAAGGGGGCGGGAGACGAGGGGCGAGGGGCCTTTGACGGAATTCTGACGGGGGGTCCGTGGAGGTCGGGAGCGGGTGGCGGGCCACCGGGCGCAGGGCCACCGCGCGCAGGGCCACCCGCAGCTCCAGCCGACGGTGCCACGGCACCGCCCGGGGGAAGACCGCGCGAGGGGCCACGGCGGACCCGCGCCCGGCGACGACGAACTCGCCCCGACGGCGCGCGCCCGCGAAAAACGGGCCGCACCTCTCGAAGGCGCGACCCGTCTGCTGAAGCCGTCAGCGGACCTCGGTGATCTCCGGCCCCCGCTGCAGCTGCCCCATCCCTCCGGAGAACCGCGAGCCCTCCTCCTGCTGGACCCCCTCGGGGACCATCTGGGCGTCGTTCGGCAGCTTGAGGACGATCGGGTCGCGGGGCGCCATCGGGCCCTCGCCGCGGACCACGACCGTGTCCCGGAAGATCTGCTCAAGAAGCCCGGCGGCCTGCGGCTGCACCGCGCCCTGCCCGGAGATCACACCGCGCAGGAACCAGCGGGGCCCGTCCACGCCGACGAACCGGACCACCTGGAAGCCGCCCGTGCCGTCCGGCAGCTGCACCGGCACCTGGGCCCGCAGCTCCCAGCCGAGCGGCCCCTCGACCTCGTCGACGATGCCGCCCTGCTGGGTGATCCCGGCCGCGATCTCCTCGCGGACCTCGCCCCAGATACCCTCGCGCTTGGGCGCGGCGAAGGCCTGGAGCTGGACGGCGCTGTCGTGCAGGACGACGGTCGCGGCGACGATCGCGTCACCCGCGACCTCGACCCGCAGCTCCATGCCGTCCACGCCCGGTACGAACAGACCGCCGAGATCCACGCGGCCCTCGGCCGGCTCGCGCACCTCGGTGCTGTCCCACGGTCCCTCGGGCCGCGGGCCGGGCTCCAGCCGGACGCGCTCGCGCTCGGCCTCCGCCTCCTCGTCCGCCTCGGTGTCGACGCTGTCGACGACCTGCTCGGCCTCGCCGGCCGCGTCCTCGGCGGCACCCTTCTTGTTGCGACGTCCGAACACGTCACTGTCCTTCCCGGTCGGATACGACCGAAGCGTATCGATTCCCACCCGTCGGACCGCCCTCGGCGGACCGACCGCTTGTGCCGCTCTCGTCGCCCACCGCGGCATGGCCACCGGTGGACCCGAAGCCCCCCTCGGCCCGCGCGGAGCCGGGAAGTTCCGCCACCTCCTGGAAGCGGACCCTCTCGACCTGCTGGACGACCAGTTGGGCAATCCGGTCGAAACGCTCGAACCGCACGCTCTCGCGCGGGTCGAGATTCACCACGATCACCTTGATCTCCCCACGGTACCCGGCATCAACCGTCCCCGGAGCATTCACCAGGGCGACACCGCAGCGGGCGGCGAGACCGGAACGCGGGTGCACGAAGGCCGCGTACCCCTCCGGGAGGGCGATCGACACCCCCGTGGGCAGAACCGCCCGCTCGCCGGGGGCCAGCTCGCGGGCCTCGGTGGTGCGCAGATCGGCGCCGGCGTCCCCGGGATGCTCGTACGCCGGAAGCGGTACGTCCGGGTCCACGCGCCGGATCCGCACGTCCAGCGGGGGACGGCCGGCGGCGCTCACGGATTCACCTCGAAGGCGCGGGCCCGCCGGACCTGGTCGGGGTCGCTCATGGCGGCCCGGATCTCCTCCGGGCGGCCGTGGTCGACGAAGTGGTCGACCTTCACCTCGATGAAGAGGGCGTCGGCGCGGACCGCGACCGGCCCCTCGGGGCCGTCGAGGCGGCCGACGGCGCTGGAATAGATCTTCCGCCCGGCGACGGCGGTGACCTCGGCCGCCAGGTGGAGGGTGGTGCCGACCGGGACGGGCCGTATGTAGTCGGTCTCCAGCCGTCCGGTCACGGCGATGGTCCGCAGCAGCCAGTTCAGCGATCCCAGGGTCTCGTCCAGGGCGGTGGCCAGGACGCCGCCGTGCGCGAGGCCGGGAGCGCCCTGGTGGGCGGTCTGGACGGTGAACTCGGCGGTCAGGGTGACACCTTCGCCGGCCCGCGCCTCCAGGTGCAGCCCGTGCGGCTGCCCGGGGCCGCAGCCGAAACAGTGTTCGTAGTGGGCACCGAGAAGTTCCCCGGGCGCCGGCGCGTCGGGGTGCCGTACCGGTTTCACCGCGTCGGCTGGGGGCTGAAGGCTTGCGGAACTAGCACTCACGAGCGCAGACCTTACCCGCCCGCCCGTCTCCCATCACCGCCCCGCGTGACGCGCTCCGCGCCCGCCCCCTCGTTCCGGCGCCCGGAGGATCCCGTGCCAAGCTTGGCTCCATGCAGCACTCCGCCACCCCGTACGAAGAACGCCTCACCGCCCCCCGCTCGTGGTGGCTGATCAGTTTCTTCGTGGGCGTCTCCTTCGCCCTGATCCTGTTCCCGTTCGGCACCCTGCCGATCCTGGGCGGCCTGGTCGGCGGTACGGCCGCGGCCGCGGTGGTCGCCAGTTCGTACGGCTCTCCGCGCATCCGCGTGGTCGGCGACTCGCTGATCGCGGGCGAGGCGAAGATCCCGGTGTCGGCGCTGGGCGAGACGGAGGTGCTCGACCCGGAGGAGGCCCGCGCCTGGCGCACGCACAAGGCCGATGTCCGCGCGTTCCTGCTGCTGCGCGCGTACATCCCGAGGGCCCTGCGGGTGATCGTCACCGACCCCGAGGACCCCACGCCGTACCTGTACCTCTCGACGCGGGAGCCGGAGCAGCTGGCGGCGGCGATCGAGGCGGCGCGGAAGGCGAACGCGCGCGGTTCCGCGGAGGGCTAGGAACCCGTAGGCGGGAAGCCCCTCAGGAGGCCCCCCGGGGGCGCGAGGGAGGGCTCGGGGCGGGTCAGCGCCCCTTCGGCAGGTCGCGCAGTCTCAGGGGCTCGGCGGGCTGCTCCAGGGGCGGCAGCTGCTCCAGCTGCTCCCAGGGCACCTGGATCTTGCGCAGGTCGGCGCGGACACGGGCCGCGAGTCTTCTGGTGTCCCGGCGGTTCAGCACCGCCCCGACCACGGCGCCCACCATGAACGGCATCAGGGTCGGCATGTCCCGCACCATTCGCTTCATGATCTGCTGGCGCAGTTGGCGCTTCATGCGGCCGCCGAGGGCCGCGTCGTAGGTCGACGGCCTCATCACGTCGACGCCGCGCTCCCCCGACCAGGAGGACAGATACGCGGTGCTGCGGTCCTTGAGGCTGCCGGGCGGGCGAACGCCGTAGACCTCGTACAGTTCCGCGATGAGTTTCAGTTCGACCGCAGCGACCCCGGTGATCTCCGTGGCCAGTTCGGTCGGCAGGGCGGGCGGCACGGGCAGCATCGCCGCCGCGCCGATGCCGGCCCCGATGGTCGAGGTCCCGGCCGCGGCGCCCGCCACCAGCTTGTCCGCGAGCTCCTCGGGCCCCAGGCCCGGGAACTGCCCGCGCAGGGTCGCGAGGTCGCGTACGGGCACCCGCGGCGCGATGTCGATGACACGGTCCGCGAGGTACGCCAGACCCGCGCGAGCGCGGTCACCGCTCCTGCGGACGCCTTCCCGGGCGATGACCCGGGCTTTGCCGCGGACGACCCGAACCCTTCTGGCGACGGGCGCGGGCCTCCGTTTCGGCCCCGGGTGGTAGGCCCGGTCCGCCGTCGGTTCGAGCGGGGCTCCCGCGTCCGGGGAGCCCCGCTCGTCGTCACGCGCACCGAGTGGGTCGCCGGGCGACCCTTGGTCCGCTTTCCGCGAGGGGAAGCGGCGCTTCCGGGGAGGGGTCGAGCCAGTCATGGCCGACCCGTCCTCAGTCGCAGTCGCGGCAGATCGGCTGACCGTTCTTCTCGCGGGCCAGCTGGCTGCGGTGGTGGACCAGGAAGCAGCTCATGCAGGTGAACTCGTCCTGCTGCTTGGGCAGGACCCGGACGGCCAGTTCCTCGTTCGAGAGGTCCGCTCCGGGCAGTTCCAGGCCCTCGGCGGCCTCGAACTCGTCGACGTCCACCGCGGAGGTGGTCTTGTCGTTCCGCCGTGCCTTCAGCTCTTCCAGGCTGTCCGAGTCGACGTCATCGTCGGTCTTGCGTGGAGTGTCGTAGTCGGTTGCCATATCGCTCTCCCCCTCTGGGTGTCTGCGGTGTCTCCAGCGCACGTAACGCGTGAGAGGCCGGACTTGTGCCCGACCTGAGGCGGAGATTTTGCCTCACATCAAGGGCTGTTACTCAATCGACACCCAACCCGATCCCTCAAGAGTGATCGGCTTGGATGGCGGTGAGGACCGTACACGCTTCGAATACCGCACCTCAAAGGCGCCTCATCGTGTACTTCCCGTGATCAAGATGCCTGAAAACCAGGACTTTCCGGGCTTTCTGCCATCTGTCATGATCACTGACAGTACATGGCCGGAAATCCGCCCATGTGATCGATCACACAAGAAGAAGCCCATTCAGCCCCTGGAAAATTCCGCGTGAAGCGAACATCTTCCGCGCGTGTCGGCGGAACGGGCGGTGGATCACAGCGGAAGTGTCACACGCATCACGAGACCACCGCCCTCACGGGGTCGCGCCACGATGTGCCCGCCGTGTGCCCGGGCGACGGAGCGCACGATGGACAGGCCGAGGCCCACGCCCTTGTCGCTGCCCGTGCGCTCGGTGCGCAGCCGTCTGAAGGGCTCGAAGAGGTTGTCGATCTCGTACGCCGGCACCACCGGACCGGTGTTCGAGACGGTGAGCACCGCCTGTCCGTGCTGGACCTCGGTGTCCACCTCGACCCATCCCCCCTCGGCCACGTTGTACCGCACCGCGTTCTGTACGAGGTTCAGCGCGATCCGCTCCAGGAGCACGCCGTTCCCCTGCACCACGGCGGGTTTCCGCTCACCGCGGATCTCCACGCCCTTGGCCTCGGCCTCGGAACGCACCTGGTCGATGGCCTGGGTGGCCACCTCGGCCAGGTCGACCGGTTTGCGCTCCACGATCTGGTTGTCGCTGCGGGCGAGCAGCAGCAGGCCCTCGACCAGCTGCTCGCTGCGCTCGTTGGTGGCCAGCAGCGTCTTGCCGAGCTGCTGGAGCTCCACCGGCGCGCCCGGATCGGAGAGGTGGACCTCCAGGAGGGTGCGGTTGATCGCGAGCGGGGTGCGCAGTTCGTGCGAGGCGTTGCCGACGAAGCGCTGCTGGGCGGTGAAGGCCCGCTGCAGGCGCTCCAGCATCTCGTCGAAGGTGTCCGCCAGCTCCTTGAGCTCGTCGTCCGGGCCGTCCAGCTCGATCCGGCGGGAGAGGTCCGAGCCGGCCACCGCGCGGGCGGTGCGGGTGATCCGGCCGAGCGGGGACAGCACCCGGCCCGCCATCGCGTACCCGAACGCGAAGGCGATCACGGCGAGGCCCAGCAGGGCCAGCAGCGAACGGCTGAGCAGGTTGTCCAGGGCCACCTGGCGCTGGTGGTCCACACACTGGCTGATCGCGTCGTTGAAGTCCGCCAGCGGCAGGCTGGTGGTGTTGATCGCGGGGCAGTTGTCGCTGGAGACCTTCAGCTCCTGGAAGCTGACGATCTTGAACAGCGGCTGGTTGCCGGTGCTGATCGCCTGCGCGGCGAGCAGGTAGATGATCGACAGCAGCAGGATGCCGGCGATCAGGAACATGCCGCCGTACAGCAGCGTGAGGCGTATGCGGATGGTGGGGCGCAGCCAGGGGAAGGGCGCCTGGGGCCGCCGGGGGTCCCAGGTGGGCTTCGGGGGCGCCTGCGGAGGTGCGGGGGTCGTGGCCATGGTCGATCAGATCCGGTAGCCGGAGCCGGGCACGGTGACGATCACCGGGGGCTCGCCGAGTTTGCGGCGCAGGGTCATGACCGTCACCCGGACCACGTTGGTGAACGGGTCGGTGTTCTCGTCCCAGGCCTTCTCCAGCAGTTGCTCGGCGGAGACGACGGCGCCCTCGCTGCGCATCAGCACCTCCAGGACCGCGAACTCCTTGGGCGCGAGCTGGACCTCCTTGCCGTCGCGGAAGACCTCGCGGCGGTTGGGGTCCAGCTTGATGCCGGCGCGCTCCAGGACCGGCGGCAGGGGCACGCTGGTGCGGCGGCCGAGGGCGCGCACGCGGGCGATCAGCTCGCTGAACGCGAACGGCTTGGGCAGGTAGTCGTCGGCACCGATCTCCAGGCCCTCGACGCGGTCGCTGACGTCGCCGGAGGCGGTGAGCATGAGCACCCGCGTGGGCATGCCCAGCTCGACGAGCTTGCGGCAGACGTCGTCGCCGTGCACCAGCGGGAGGTCGCGGTCGAGGACGACCACGTCGTAGTCGTTGACGCCGATGCGCTCCAGGGCGGCCGCACCGTCGTACACGACGTCGACGGCCATGGCCTCCCGGCGCAGTCCGGTGGCCACCGCATCGGCGAGCAGCTGCTCGTCCTCGACGACGAGTACGCGCACGTCGCTGTCCTTCCTGTGTCCACCCGCGCGGCGCGCCGGGGCGCTCGCACGGGCAGGGGTGTTCGTGGAGTGTGACCTCCATCCTGCCCTTTTCGGCCATAAGTCGGCTGTAAGCGGCCTCCGGCCGCAGGGAGGGGCGCCCCGGGGCGGGAATACGAGATTTTCTCCACCGTTCAGGTTTCCCGGGAAGGGAGCGGGGGGAGGACGGGTTTACACCCCGCGATCACGCTCTGCATGTGCCGCAGCACCATGCGGTACCTCGCGATCCGCTTGTGCAGGGCGGGCGCGGGTGTCCGGCACCGTAGCCGCCCGGCCGGGCGCGCCGGGCACCTGCGAGACGTGATCGTCCTTTCCCACGGCACACCCCCGTGCCACCGACCCACCGACCCAGGACGAGGGGGCGCAGCATGGACGCTTTCACCGCAGGACTTCTCCAGCGCATAAAGACGACCGAGTCCGACCTGTCGCGGGCTCGTGACGAGGGCGACGACTTCCTCGTGGAGGTGGAGCAGGCAGAGCTGGACGACCTGCGCCGCCTCGCCGCCGAACACGGTGTGGAGGTCGGCGCGTCACGCGTCTGACTCGGCCCGCGCGCGCAGGCGCGACCACGGCACGCGAAGGGACCCCGGCGAATCCAGCGCCGGGGTCCCTTCGCGTCGGGCGGGGCGGGGCGTCAGTCGTGCCAGGCCCCGAAGCCCTCCAGCAGCCCCTGGAGGGGCTCGAAGACGCCCGGGGTGCCCGCGATGGTCAACTCCCGTGACGGGCCCTCTCCGGGCCGTCCACCGGTCAGCGCGCCCGCCTCCCGGGCGATGAGGTCCCCCGCCGCGTAGTCCCACGGGTTCAGTCCGCGCTCGTAGTACCCGTCGAGCCGGCCGCAGGCCACGTCGCACAGGTCGATGGCCGCGGAGCCGCCGCGCCGGATGTCCCTGACCAGCGGGACGACGCGGGCGGCCACCTCGGCCTGGTGGGTCCGCACGTCGGTGACGTAGTTGAAGCCCGTGGAGACCAGCGCCTGGTCCAGCGGGGGCGCGGGGCGGCAGGCGAGCGTCCGTTCGCCCTGCCACGCGCCGGTGGCCCAGGCGCCGCCGCCGCGGACCGCCTGGTACGTCTCGCCGCGCATCGGGGCCGCGACGACCCCGGCGACGGTCTCGCCGTCCCGCTCGGCCGCGATGGACACCGCCCAGGTGGGCAGGCCGTAGAGGTAGTTCACGGTGCCGTCGAGCGGGTCGATCACCCAGCGCACGCCGCTGGTGCCGGCGGCGGACGCGCCCTCCTCGCCGAGGAAGCCGTCGTCGGGGCGCTGCCCGGAGATCAGATCGGTGATCAGCTTCTCCGCCGCGATGTCCATCTCGGTGACGACGTCGATCGGGCTGGACTTGGTCCGCGCCACGGCGAGGTCGGCCGGGCGGCCGTCCCGCAGCAGTTCGCCGGCGCGGCGGGCGGCCTCCTGGGCCAGCCGCAGCAGGTCCCGGTGCAGGGCGTCGGTCACGGGTCTCCTCACGCGTAGGGGCTGTCGGCGCCGGCGGCGGCCGGGCGGGGCGTCCGGGAGGGGCAGCAGCCGACCGGGCAGACGTTGTGGCTCGCGCCCAGGGTGCCCAGGGCGCAGGGGGTGATGTCCTGGCCGCGCTCGATGGCGGCGCGCTCCAGGATCAGCTCGCGCACGGCGGCGGCGAACCGGGGGTCGGCGCCCACGGTGGCCGAGCGCCGCACCGGCAGGCCCAGCTCCTCGGCCTTGGCCGTGGCCTCGGTGTCGAGGTCGTACAGGACCTCCATGTGGTCGGAGACGAAGCCGATGGGGGCCATGACGACCGCGGGGACGCCGGCCGCGTGCCGCTCCTCCAGGTGGTCGCAGATGTCGGGCTCCAGCCACGGGATGTGCGGGGCGCCGGAGCGGGACTGGTAGACCAGGCGCCAGGGGTGGTCCACTCCGGTGCGCTCGCGGACGGCGGCGGCGATCAGCCGGGCCACGTCCAGGTGCTCCTCGACGTAGGCGCCGCCCTCGCCGTGGGCCTCGACGGGGCCGGAGGTGTCGGCGGCGGCCAGGGGGATGGAGTGGGTGCTGAAGGCGATGTGGGCACGGTCGCGGACGTCCTCGGGGAGGTCGGCGAGGGAGCGCAGCACACCGTCGATCATCGGTTCGACGAAGCCGGGGTGGTTGAAGTAGTGCCGCAGCTTGTCGATCCTCGGCAGCTCCAGGCCCTCGGCCCGGAGCGTGGCCAGCGCGTCGGCGAGGTTCTCGCGGTACTGGCGGCAGCCCGAGTACGAGGCGTAGGCGCTGGTGGCGAGGACCAGGACACGGCGGCGGCCGTCGGCGACCATCTCGCGCAGGGTGTCGGTCAGGTACGGCGCCCAGTTGCGGTTGCCCCAGTAGACCGGCAGCTCCAGGCCGTGCCCGGCGAAGTCCTCGCGCAGGGCCTCGATCAGGGCGCGGTTCTGGCCGTTGATGGGGCTGATCCCGCCGAACCGGAAGTAGTGCTGCCCGACCTCCTTCAGGCGTTCTTTCGGGATGCCGCGCCCCCGCGTGACGTTCTCCAGGAACGGGACCACGTCGTCCGGGCCTTCGGGGCCGCCGAAGGAGAGCAGGAGCAGGGCGTCGTACGGGGTGGCATCGAGCGCGTCTGGCATGTCTCGATCCTGCCACCCGGCACCGGCACCCCGGCAACCGCGGGGTGAAGAGCCGAGATCAGTATGGTTTATGACGAAATTTTCTACCGATAACCGGATGCGTTTAGGTTCGCCTAACTCGTAAGCTGTATCCGCCGCATTCGCGCCTTACCGGAACCGCCTCGGAGACCACGTGCCCAGCCCCTACAGAGCCCTCTTCGACGTGCCCGGCACCAAGGCCTTCTCGGCCGCGGGGCTCCTCGGCCGGATGCCGCTGTCCATGATGGGCATCGGCGTGGTCACGATGATCTCCCAGCTCACCGGCCGCTACGGGCTCGCGGGCGCGCTGTCGGCCACCATCGCGCTGTCCGCCGCCGCGGTCGGACCGCAGGTCTCCCGCCTGGTGGACCGGCACGGGCAGAGCCGGGTGCTGCGCCCGGCGACCCTCGTGGCCCTGGTCGCGGCCGCGGGGCTGCTGCTGGCCGCGCACTTCGGGTGGGCGGACTGGGTGCTGTTCGCCTGTGCCGCAGGGATCGGCGCGGTGCCGAGCCTGGGCGCGATGGTCCGGGCCCGCTGGGCCGCCCTGTACCGGGGCACGCCCCGGCTGCACACCGCCTACTCGTTCGAGTCGGTCGTGGACGAGATCTGCTTCGTCTTCGGGCCGATCCTCTCCATCGGGCTGTGCACGGTCTGGTTCCCGGAGGCGGGTCCCCTGCTCGCCGCGGTCTTCCTGGCGGCCGGCGTGTGCTGGCTGACCACCCTGCGCGCCACCGAGCCCGCGCCGCACCCGCGCGAACATCGCGGCGGGGGCACCGCGCTGCGCTCGCCGGGGCTCCAGGTGCTGGTGGCGACCTTCGTGGCGACCGGCGCGATCTTCGGCTCGGTGGACGTGGTCACGGTCGCCTTCGCCGACGAACGCGGCCACAAGGGCGCCGCGAGCGTGGTGCTCGCCCTGTACGCGGCCGGTTCCTGCGTGGCCGGTGCGGTCTTCGGCCTGCTGCGCCTCGCCGGGGCGCCGGAACGCCGCTGGCTGCTGGGCGTGTCCGCCATGGCCGTGAGTATGATCCCCCTCCTACTGGTCGGAAACCTGCCGCTTCTGGCCGCGGCGCTGTTCGTTGCGGGGCTGTCCATCGCACCGACGATGATCACGACGATGTCCCTCATCGAAGAGCACGTACCTCGCACGCAGCTCACCGAGGGCATGACCTGGGTGAGCACCGGCCTCGCGGTCGGCGTGGCGCTCGGCTCCTCGCTGGGCGGCTCGGTGATCGACGCCGCCGGTGCGCGCGCCGGGTACGGGGTCCCGGTGCTGTCCGGGGCCGTCGCGGTCGTGGTCGGTTTCCTCGGGTACCGCCGGCTGCGCAGGCCGGCCGCGGGTCGGGGAGGAACCGTTGAGCAGCACGGCGAACGGCAGGACGAGCGGCACGAGCGGCACATGGCGTAACTGGGGCGGGAACGTCGCGGCCCGCCCCGCCCGGCAGGTCGCGCCGGTCTCGGTGGAGGAGCTGGCCGCGGCGGTGCGCCGGGCGCGGGAGGACGGGCTGGCGGTGAAGGCCGTCGGCACGGGGCACTCCTTCACGTCGATCGCGGCCACCGACGGAGTGTTGATACGCCCTCAACTGTTGACCGGCATACGCAAGATCGACCGAAAGGCCATGACCGTCACGGTCGAGGCCGGCACCCCGCTCAAGAGGCTCAACGCGGCGCTGGCGCGCGAGGGTCTGTCGCTCACCAACATGGGCGACATCATGGAGCAGACGGTCTCCGGGGCCACCAGCACCGGCACCCACGGCACGGGACGCGACTCCGCCTCCATCGCCGCCCAGATCAAGGGCCTCGAACTCGTCACCGCGGACGGCTCGGTGCTCACCTGCTCCGCGACGGAGAACCCCGAGGTCTTCGCGGCCGCCCGCACAGGGCTCGGCGCCCTCGGCATCGTCACCGCCCTCACTTTCGCCGTGGAGCCGCTGTTCCTGCTGACGGCGCGCGAGGAGCCGATGCCGCTGGACCGGGTACTCGCCGAGTTCGATCAACTCTGGGCGGAGAACGAGCACTTCGAGTTCTACTGGTTCCCGCACACCGGGAACACCAACACCAAGCGCAACAACCGCAGCGCGGGCCCCGAGCAGCCGGTCGGGCGGCTGGCCGGCTGGTTCGCGGACGAGTTCCTGTCCAACGGCGTCTTCCAGGTGACCCAGTGGGTCGGCCGGGCCGCGCCCGCGAGCATTCCGGCCATCTCGAAGATCTCCAGCAGGGCGCTGTCCGCGCGGACGTACACCGACATCCCCTACAAGGTCTTCACCTCGCCGCGCCGGGTGCGCTTCGTGGAGATGGAGTACGCCGTTCCGCGCGCCGCCCTGGCGGACACGCTGCGCGAACTGAAGGCCATGGTCGAGCGCTCGGGCCTGCGCATCAGCTTCCCGGTCGAGGTGCGCACCGCGCCGGCCGACGACATCACCTTGTCCACCGCCTCCGGCCGCGACAGCGCCTACATCGCCGTCCACATGTACCGGGGCACTCCGTACCAGTCGTACTTCACCGCCGCCGAGCGCATCTTCACCGCGCACGAGGGCCGGCCGCACTGGGGCAAGGTGCACACCCGGGACGCGGAGTACTTCGCGCGGGTGTATCCGCGCTTCGCCGAGTTCACGGCGTTGCGGGACCGTCTTGACCCGGAGCGGCTGTTCCGGAACGACTACTTGCGGAGGGTGCTGGGGTCGTAGGCGTCCCGGCGGAGCCGCTGGGCGTGGGGGCCGGGGTGGTCGGGGCCCCGTCGGCCCGCCCGTCCGGCGAGGCGCTCGGGGAGGGCGTCGCCGGGTCCGCCGTACCGCCGTCGGACCCGGAACCGGTGCCCGGGTCCGAGCCCGGTTCCGGGGTGGCGCCGCCGTCGGAGGAGGCGCCGTCACCGGAGGAGGTACGCGAAGGGAGATGACCGGGGTCATCCGTTCGGTGGACGGCGGTGGACCGGCCGCCGACCGCGTCGCCGACCGTCGTACCGCTTCCGCCGCTGAAGCTGCTGCCGGACGCCAGTTCGTACGCCGTGATGCCGCCCATGGTCACCCCGAACACCAGGGCGGCCGCGACCACCGGGCGCCGCCAGCTCTTGACCCGCGCGCGGTAGACGGTGCCCTCGGAGAACTCGCCCGGGGCGGGCGGCACCGCGGACGCGGCGGCGGACGTCTTGGCCACCCGCAACTGCTCCCCGGTGCGCCGGAAGAAGTGCTGGAAGAGGGTGCCGCCGCAGGTGGCGATCACGCTGACGACACCGGCACCGAGGATCGTGCCGTACACGCCGAAGGAGGAGGCCAGCTTCGCCGCGACGACCGCCGCCAGGGCGCCGCCCGCCACCTGGGGGACGTTCAGGTCGAGCCGCTTCCGCTCCGCGTCGGGTGTTTCGCGCATTGCCGGAACTTTCCTGCCTTTCCCGTACTTGATCGGCATCGGGGTACCGACTGCACGAGATAGGGACGTACGGGCGGAACCATTAGTTCCGTTTCCGGGGGTTGCGTGAAGTTCGCCACGTTCATGATCCACAAAACCGGTTGCGCGGGGCTTCCGGGCGCCACCTGCCGAAGTTGGGCGGCGCGCCAATCCACGCACGTGGCCCGAATGGAGTACTGTTGCGAGCCCTGGGCCCGGTCTCCCACCAGGGTGTCCGCGGCCACCAAGGACCGCCGGGAGGGGGCTAGTTGCACAGGGTGACGGTCTTGGTCACTTAGCGTGGTGAACTGGTTACCGTGCCATAACGGCGACTCAGGGCCCTTGCCCGACACGCCGGGCAACTCGGCAAGGTTGTGGCAGGCTGCACCCGGGCAGGCCACACTCGACTAGCGGAAGCAGCGACGCACGTGACGTCGGCAGGCACCACCCGGGAGGTCCCCATGCCCGAACTGCGTGTCGTGGCCGTCTCGAATGACGGCACACGGCTGGTGCTGAAGGCTGCCGACTCTACGGAATACACGCTTCCGATCGACGAACGGCTGCGCGCCGCCGTGCGCGGCGACCGGCCGCGCCTCGGCCAGATCGAGATCGAGGTCGAGAGCCATCTGCGCCCCCGTGACATCCAGGCGCGGATACGAGCCGGTGCCACCGCCGAGGAGGTCGCGCAGCTCGCGGGCATCCCCGTCGACCGGGTGCGGCGCTTCGAGGGTCCGGTGCTGGCCGAGCGCGCCTTCATGGCCGAGCGGGCCCGCAAGACCCCGGTCCGGCGCCCCGGCGAGAACTCCGGCCCGCCGCTCGGCGAGGCCGTGCAGGAACGGCTGCTGCTGCGCGGCGCCGAGAAGGACACCGTGCAGTGGGACTCCTGGCGCCGCGACGACGGCACCTGGGAGGTGCTGCTCGTCTACCGGGTCGCGGGCGAACCGCACTCGGCGAGCTGGACGTACGACCCGCCCCGGCGCCTGGTCCAGGCCGTGGACGACGAGGCACGCTCGCTGATCGGCGAGTCCGACGACCTCGCCGTACCGGAGCCGAGCTTCCCGTTCGTCCCGCGCATCGCCCGGCTGCCGCGCGAGCGTTCGATGGACCGCGCCCTGGAGCGGACCGACCGGGAACGGCCGAGCCTGCCCGCGCAGTCGTCCGAGCCCGCCGAGGAGAACACCGGCGAACGGGACTCGCTGACCAGCCTGTTGGAGGCGGTGCCGTCCTTCCGCGGCGACATGGTGGTTCCGGAGCGCAACCCGGAGGCCCCGGACGAGCCCGGCGAGGAAGCCGCCCTGGAGGAGCCGCCGGCGCCCGCCGCCTCGGCCGGCTCGGCCTACGCGGATGTCCTCATGCCCCGCTCGGTCGGCAGCCACCGCGACCGGCTGACCGGCGCCACCGATCGCCAGGCCGAGGCCGACGGGGTGCGTCCCGGCCGCCGCGCGGCCGTCCCGAGCTGGGACGAGATCGTGTTCGGCACCCGGCGCAAGAAGCAGGAGTAACCGGCCGTACGACGCGGAGAGGGGCGGGGCATCCAGGTGCCCCGCCCCTCTCGGCCGCCGCTACTGCGGGTCAGCGCCCACCGCCACCGGCCGGGAGGGGTCCGCGGACCACTCCGACCACGAACCGACGTACAGCGCCGCCGGGATGCCCGCCACCGCGAGGGCCAGCACCTCATGGGCGCCGGAGACGCCCGAGCCGCAGTAGACGCCCACCGGCACGTCCGCGCGGACGCCGAGGGCCTTGAAGCGGTCCTTGAGCTCGGCCGGGGGCAGGAAGCGGCCGTCGGGGCCCACGTTCTCCGTCGTCGGCGCCGAGACCGCGCCGGGGATGTGCCCGCCGACGCGGTCCACGGGCTCCACCTCGCCCCGGTACCGCTCCCCCGCGCGGGCGTCCAGCAGCACGCCCGTGCGGGCCAGTTCGGCGGCCGCGTCCGCGTCCAGCAGGCCCGCCGCGTCGGGCGCCGGCACGAAGTCGCCCTCGGCCGGAGCGGGCACCTGGGTCGACAACTCCCCCGTCCAGGACGGCAACCCGCCGTCGAGGACCCGCACGTCCGGGTGACCCGTCCAGCGCAGCATCCACCAGGCGCGGGCGGCGGCCCAGCCCTGCCCGCCGTCGTACACGACGACCGGACGGCCGGCCGACACGCCCGCGCGGCGCATCGCGGCGCCGAACTCCGCGAGGTCCGGCAGCGGATGGCGGCCGTGCGCGCCCGGGGCCGCGGCCAACTCCCGGTCCAGGTCGACGAAGACCGCGCCGGGGATGTGCCCGGCCGCGTGCTCGGCCCGGCCGTCGAAGGGCGGGGCACCCGCCGCCTTCGCCAGGCTCAACTGCCAGCGCACGTCCAGCAGGACGGGCGGCGCCTCGCCGGCGAGCGCCTCGGCGAGTTCGGGTGCGGTGATGATGACTGTCATGGCGCCATGCATACGCCAGGGGTGGCCGCGGCGTCCAGGTCCGGCTACTCTGCTCGGCCGGGCAGTCTCGATCACGACCTGTAGGGGATCGGGCACATGCCGTGCATCCGGCGGACATCCCGTCGGGCATCGTCAGGAAGCGGCGAAAAACGTCAGCCCAGGCATTCTTCCGGAACACTACGCCGAACCGGCGGCGCGGCGAATCGACAGGGCCGCGCGACCGTGGAGGATGCGGACACACCGGTACGGGCGTACGCGCCGGCGGCGTGCACACACCTGCCGGAAGAGCGGAAGCGACACGGCCGCCGCACGAGGCGGCCGGGGAGAGAGTGATCGATGACCGAGGCACGGGAGTCGGCCGGTCCGCAGGCGCTGCGCGCGCCCGGCACACCCTGCTGGGTGAGCCTGATGGCGCACCGGCTCACCGCCATCGAGGAGTTCTACGGGGAGCTGTTCGGCTGGGAGTTCCGGCCGGGCCCGCAGCAGCTCGGCCCGTACGTGCGGGCGCTGCTCGACGGGCGCGAGGTGGCCGGCATGGGCCAGCTGCCGCCGGAGAACCGGCTGCCGATCGCCTGGACGCCCTACCTCGCCTCGGACGACGTGGACCGCACGGCCGAGGCGGTACGGCTGTGCGGCGGCACGGTGGCGGTCGGCCCGCTGGACGCGGCCGAGGCCGGGCGGCTGGCCATCGCCGCGGACCCCTCGGGCGCGGTGTTCGGCATCTGGCAGGCGCCCGCGCACCTCGCCCCGGCGGTCACCGGGGTGCCGGGCACACCCGCGTGGAACGAGCTGCTCACGTTCGAGACGGAGAGCGTCGCCAAGTTCTACGTGAGCGTGTTCGGGTACGAGACGGAGCCGGTGGTCTCGGCCGGCCTCGACTACGTGACCCTGCTCGTCGACGGGCGCCCGGTGGCCGGGCTGCATGGCGTGGGCCACAGGCTGCCCCGGGACCGGGGGCCGTACTGGCGGACCTGTTTCGAGGTGACGGACACCGCCGAGACGCTGCGTCAGGTGACACGGCTGGACGGCCGGATCGTCCGCCCGGCCCACGACAGCCCGCACGGGCGGGTGGCGACGGTGGCGGATCCGGAGGGAGCGGTGTTCTCTGTGGTCCAGGAACCGCGCTGAGCGCCGCGGGACACCCGGCGATCGGGGTCCGGGTGGGCTCAGGAGGACGAGACGGGCAGCACGTCCGGGGACAGGGCCGCCGCGCGGGCCGTCGCGGCGGTCATCCGGCGCCGGTGGTGGCGACGGCACAGCACCTCGTAACCGACCTCGCCCGCCGCCTGGTTGACGTCCCCGACGACGACCTGGGCGCCCTCGACCACCATCTGGCCACCGACCGTACGGGCGTTGTGCGTGGCGCGGGCGCCGCACCAGCACAGCGCCTCCACCTGGAGCACCTCGATGCGGTCGGCCAGCTCCACCAGCCGCTGGGAGCCCGGGAAGAGCTTGGAGCGGAAGTCGGTGGTGATGCCGAAGGCGAAGACGTCCACGCCGAGGTCGTCCACCACCCGCGCGAGCTGGTCGATCTGCACGGGCGCGAGGAACTGCGCCTCGTCCGCGATCACGTAGTCGATCCGGCCGCCCTGCGAGAGGTGGTCCACGATGTACACGTAGAGGTCCTGGGCGTCGGCGACCTCCACCGCGTCGGTGACCAGGCCGAGGCGTGAGGACAACTTGCCCGCGCCCGCACGGTCGTTGCGGGTGAATATCATCCCGGCCAGGCCCCGCGCGGAGCGGTTGTGTTCGATCTGCAGAGCCAGCGTCGACTTCCCGCAGTCCATCGTTCCGGAGAAGAACACCAGCTCGGGCATGAGGAGTTGAACACCTTTCGGTGAGGGGGCGGACAGGCGGGAGGGGTCAGGAGCGTACTTCGAGCAGCGGGACCAGCTGCTCCACGGGGGTCATCGACCCGTGGTTGCCCACCAGCGCGGACTCCTTGGGTTCCCGCTCGGAGGCGATGATCAGGACGTCGTCGGACGCGGCCGCGACCACGTCGCCGAGCCGGGCGTACACCCGCTCGTCCACGTGCGGCCCGAACCAGCCCGCCTCGATCGCCTCGTCGCGCGAGGCCACCCAGAACTGCTCGCCGAGCACCTCGCGCCAGCAGGTCAGTACGTCGTTCTCCGCGCCCGGCACCGCGTACACATGGCGGGCCCGGCCCTCGCCGCCCAACAGGGCGACCCCGGCACTGAGTTCCCAGTCCGTGTCGAAGTCGAAGCGGTGCTCCTCGTCGAACGGGACGTCGATCATGCCGTGGTCGGCGGTGACATAGAGCGCGCTGCGCGGTGGCAGTTGCTCGGCGAGGCGCTGGGCAAGCCGGTCGACGTACATCAGCTGGCCGCGCCAGGTGTCGGAGGCGATCCCGTAGCGGTGGCCCGCGCCGTCGAGTTCGGCGTAGTACGTGTACACCAGCGAGCGGTCCCCGGCGGCCAGTTGCTCGGCCGCGAGGTCCATGCGCTCCTCGCCGGACAGCCGTCCGTGGAAGGTGCCGCCGCTGAGCGCGACCTTCGTGAGCGGGGTGTGCTGAAACGTGGGCGAGGAGACCTGTGCGGCGTGCACCCCGGCCTCGTGGGCCAGCTGGAAGACGGTGGGGTACGGCTGCCAGGCGCGCGGGTCGGTGTAGGGCTGCCAGCGGAGCTGGTTCATCAGCGCGCCGGTGGCCGGGTCGCGGACCGCGTAGCCGGGCAGGCCGTGGGCGCCGGGGGGCAGGCCGGTACCCACGGAGGCGAGGGAGGTCGCGGTGGTCGCCGGGTAGCCCGCGGTGAGCGGCCGGCCGGTGCCGCCGCGCGAGCTGCCGAGCAGCGAGGTGAGGAAGGGCGCCTCGTCCGAGTGGGCGCGCAGCTGCTCCCAGCCGAGCCCGTCGACCAGGAAGACGCAGGCGCGGTCGACCGGGGCCAGCTCCGCGATCGCCGCGGTCATGCCGGGGACGCCCATGCCGGCGGCAAGGGTGGGGAGGAGGTCGGCGAGGGAGCCGGTGCCGTACTCGGGCAGCGGCGCGGTGGCCAGGGCGAGGGGTTCCGGGTGGTCCCAGGCGGAGAGCTGGGACATCAGCGGGTGAGGTCCGCGGTCGCCTCGGAGAGGGCCTGCGCGAAGGTGAGCGCCTCGCGCACCGTCTCGGGGCCGTCGCCGGCCTCGCTGACGCGCAGGCTGAGGTCGTCCGCCGTGGAGTTGCCCGTGTAGCCGTGGTCGGCGTCGCAGTTGGGGTCGCCGCAGGCGGCGGGCTCCAGGTCGATCCGGCTGACCGCGCCCCAGCCGATGGTCAGCACGACCTCGCGGGGCAGGGTGCCCGGGGTGTACTGCTCGGGGTTGGCGACCACCCGGCTGACCACGACGGACGAGATCCGGTCGAGCTTCACCGACTCGGTCGAGGTGGTGGCGTACGGCGTCGGGGAGGTGCTGTCGGCGGCCTGCTCGTCGGTGTGGCTGACGATGAAGCGGTTGGCGGTGAGGACCAGGACGGTCACATGGCGGCGCACCTCGTTCTGGTCGAACGTGGTCTCCTGGTGGACCAGGTACGACCGGATGGGCTCGCCGCCCACCGCGGCCTCCACCGCCTCGGCCACGAGGGCCGGGTAGTAGCCGCTGCGCTCGATCGCCGCTCGCAGCCCCTGGGTCGTCGTACTGGTCTTGGCCATGGCGTCCATCCTAGTCCGTGGGCAGGGGCACTCCGGGCCAACAGGGCGTGCTGCGGGAAGGGGGACGGGACGCCTCCTGGTCAGGCGCCTTCGCGCTCCTCCGGACCAGCCCGTGCCGGAACTCCACCCGCTCGGCGGCGACCAGGCAGGACACTGGTTCGATTCCCCCGGCGTGCGCCTCGAACGCGACGAGGACGGGCGACGCCTCCCCGAGGGACCGGGCCAGGCGCGCGGTCTCGTCGGGGGTCGGGGCGCGGAAGACGGGGTCCTGGAAGGCGAGCGGGCAGGACACGAGGGCGGGTGCGACGAAGACCACTTCGAGGGCGTGGTGGTACGTGAGGTCGGACCCGGCGGCCAACCGCAGCGCCCCGGCGTCCCAGGCGGTCACCTCCCAGTCCCACCAGCTGCCCTCGGGGAGCCGGTGCCCGGCGATCTCCACGCGGCCCCGCTCAGTAGGCCGGCATGGTGCGCGGGCCGTGGTCGTCGCGGGCGGGCGGGGGTGCGAGCCGCAGGGTCGCGCCGAGGACGCTCGCGCCGTGCGGGGCCACGACGACCGGTTCCAGGGTGACGGCGACGACCTCGGGGTGGTCGTCGACCAGGCGGGAGACCCGCAGCAGCAGCTCCTCCAGCGCGGGGGTGTCCACGGGGGTGGAGCCGCGCCAGCCGAACAGCAGGGGCGCGGTGCGGATCGCGCGGACCAGCGAGGTCGCGTCCCGGTCGGTGACCGGGATCAGCCGGTGCGCCGTGTCGTCCAGCAGCTGCGACGCGGCGCCGGCGAGTCCGAAGGACAGCACGGCCCCGGCGGCCGGGTCGATCACGGCCCGTACGACGGTGTCGACGCCCCGGGGCGCCATCCCCTGCACCACCGGCCGCAGCTCCTCGGGCTTGCCGAACAGCTCGCTCAACTCGGCGTACGCCCGCCGCAGTTGCTCCTCGTCCGCCAGGTCCAGGCGCACGCCGCCCAGGTCGGCGCGGTGCCGCAGGTGCGGGGCGGTCGCCTTCAGGGCCACGGGGTAGCCGAGGGCGCGGGCGGCCTCGACGGCGTCGTCCGAGGTGGGCGCGGGGAGCGCGCGGCGCACCTCGATGCCGTACTTCGCGAGCAGCTCGCAGGTCCGCGCGTCCGAGATCGTGAGCCCCTCCCCGCGCTCCAGCGACTCCGCGATCAGCCGCGCTGCCCCCTTCTCGTCGATGTCCTCGTACTCGGGCACCCTCCCGGGGTCGGCCGCCTCCCGCCGCCACTGCCCGTACCGAACCGCTTCCGCGAGCGCGCGTACGGCACGCTCGGCGGCCGGGTAGGCGGGGATGAGACGGGTGCCCTCCGACGGCGGCGCGGCCGCGGTGGGCACCGCCTCCGCTCCCGCGGTGGGCGGACGTTCCGCGGGGCGGCGGAGGTCCCCCCGGTCGAGCGCAGCCGAGAGTGGGGGAAGGTGGGCGCCGCTCTCGGTGCCGGGCACCTTGCCGACGGCCTGTGGCGCGGTACTGGCCGCGGCGGACAGCGCCGCCGCCAGCCCGCCCAGCTCCACATGCACCACCAGCACCGGCTTCCCCGGCACCCCGGCGGCAGCCGACCGCAGCGCCTCCGCCAGCTCCGCGTCCTTCGGCGACGCCTCCCCGATCGCCGGAATCGCCGTCACCACGACGGAGTCGTTCGTCTCGTCGGCCAGTGCGGCGCTCAGCGCCCGGTGGAAGTCCTCCGGCGTCGCCCCGGTCGTCAGGTCGAGCGGCCGCGAAGGGCGCAGCCCCTCCGCGAGGCACCGGTCGTACGTCAGCACGCCCAGCGACTCGGAGTTCCCGAGGATCGCCACCCGGGGCCCGGCGGGCAGCGGTTGCCGGGCGAGCAGCAGGCCCGCGTCGACCAGTTCCGTGATCGTGTCGACCCGGATCACCCCGGCCTGCCGCAGCAGCGCGGAGACGGTCGCGTGCGGCAGCCGCGTCGCACGCACCGCGTGCCCCTGGGGCGCCGTGCCCGTCCCCTGCACCACGACCAGCGGCTTCGCGGCCGCCGTCCGCCGGGCCAGCCGGGTGAACTTGCGCGGGTTGCCGATGGTCTCCAGGTACATGAGCACGACGTCGGTGTGCTGGTCCTCGTACCAGTACTGGAGGACGTCGTTGCCGGACACGTCGGCCCGGTTGCCCGCGGAGACGAAGGTGGAGACGCCGGTCACCCCGGTCACCCCGCCGCCGCGCCGGTGCAGCCGGGACAGCAGCGCGATGCCGATGGCACCGGACTGGGCGAACATGCCGATGCGGCCGGGGCGCGGCATCTCGGGGGCGAGGGACGCGTTCAGCCGTACGTCCGGGGCGGTGTTGATGACGCCGAACGCGTTGGGCCCGATGATCCGCATGCCGTACGCCCGCGCCTGCTGCACGAGCGCCCGCTGCCGCACCTTGCCCTCGGGCCCGCTCTCGGCGTACCCGGCGCTGAGCACGACGAGCCCCTGGACGCCGTGTTCCCCGCACTCGGCGACCACGGCGGGCACGTACTCGGCCGGTACGGCGACGACGGCGAGGTCCACCGGGCCCTCGATGTCCCGCACGCAGCGGTACGCGCTCACCCCGTCGACCTCCGTCAGGTCCTCGGGGAAGGCCTTGTTCACGGCGTACAGCCGGCCGGCGTATCCGGCGTCCTTGATGTTGGCCAGGACGCTGCGGCCCACGCCGCCGGGCGCGCGGCCGACGCCGATGACCGCGACGGAGCCGGGGGCGAGGAGCCGCTGCACCGAGCGGGCCTCCGCGCGCTGCTCCCGCGCGTACTGCACGGCGAGGGCGCGGTCCGTGGGTTCGAGGTCCAGCTCCAGGCATACGACGCCGTCCTCGAAGCTGCGCTTCTGGGTGTACCCGGCGTCCGTGAACACCTTGATCATCTTGGTGTTGGCGGGCAGCACCTCGGCGGCGAACCGGCGGATGCCCCGCTCCCGGGCGACGGCCGCGATGTGCTCCAGCAGGGCGGAGGCGACCCCCCGGCCCTGGTGGGCGTCCTGCACCAGGAAGGCGACCTCGGCCTCGTCGGCCGGGCCGGACGCGGGCACGCCGCCGGCGCCGATGCGGTCGTAGCGCACCGTCGCTATGAACTCGCCGCCCACGGTGGCCGCGAGGCCCACCCGGTCGACGAAGTCGTGGTGGGTGAAGCGGTGGACGTCCTTGGCGGACAGCCGGGGGTAGGGCGCGAAGAAGCGGTAGTACTTGGACTCGTCCGAGACCTGCTCGTAGAAGTGGACCAGGCGGTCGGCGTCGTCGACGGTGATGGGCCGGATGCGGGCGGTGCCCCCGTCCCGCAGCACCACGTCCGCCTCCCAGTGCGCGGGGTACTCGTACCGGTCCTGCGGTTCCGCCGAGGTTCGCATGGGCCCCAGAGTACGGCTAGCGTCCGACAACGGCGCGAGGCAGTCTGTGGAGCACGGCGGAGGGGGTGCGCAGCCCCTCTTCTGGCACGCTTCACGATATGGAAGACTGGTCTAGACAACCCTGAACAGCGAAGGGCAGCAACACATGGCTGAGCGCCGCGTCAACGTCGGCTGGGCCGAGGGTCTTCACGCCCGCCCCGCCTCCATCTTCGTCCGGGCCGCCACGGCCGCAGGCATCCCGGTGACGATCGCCAAGTCCGGCGGCGGCACCCCGGTCAACGCGGCCTCCATGCTGGGCGTTCTGGGCCTGGGCGCCCAGGGCGGCGAGGAGATCGTGCTCGCGTCCGACGCCGACGGCGCGGAAGCCGCGCTGGACCGGCTGGCCAAGCTGGTCGCCGAGGGCCTGGAAGAGCTGCCCGAGACGGTCTGAGCAGGACCCCGCGACACTCTCAGCGGGATGCGGGAAGCCGCGTCATCCCTGTCGGGTGGCGTGGCTTCCGTGTTTTCGGAGCACCGCCGTATGAACCATGACAGCTATTCATCATGGCCCGCATCCGGAAATTCGCGACAGGTCGAAATAAGCGTCCGCCGAATATCCCACCCACTTTGTATACGGCATCCGCGTTAATTCCGTGCACCGGACATGTTTACGGGATGTTGCGAAGTCCTCACCCGCTCCGGGGCGCCGGGAATCCGCAACCGGTGCGCGGCCGTCGTCCGCTCGGTGTGCAGGGCGGTCACCGCGCGGGCGCGCTCGCCGTCGCCGCGCGCCACCGCGTCCACGATCGCGCCGTGCTCCGCCCAGGTGCCGGCCACGTCCGACGGCGTGTCCACCGTGTACATCCAGGCGATCTTGTGGCGCAGCTGAGTGAGCGTCGAGGTCAGCGAGGGACTGCCGCACGCCTGGGCCAGCGTCTCGTGGAACCAGCCGTCCAGGGCGCGCAGATCCTCGCCGCCACCCCTCCTGGCGCGCTCCTGGCCCAGCCGGACCAGTCCGCGCAGCACCTTCAGATGCGCCTCGGTGCGCCGCCGCGCCGCCCGGGCGGCCCCGAGCGGCTCCAGCAGCAGGCGCATCTCCAGCAGGTCGGCGGCCTCCTGCTCGGTGGGCTCGGCCACACAGGCGCCCGCGTGCCGGCGCGTCACCACGAAGCCCTCCGCCTCCAGGGTGCGCAGGGCCTCGCGCACGGGGACGCGCGAGACGCCGTAGCGGCGGGCCAGCACCTCCTCGGTGAGGCGGCCGCCGCGTTCGAGGACGCCGGCGACGATGTCGTCCCGGATCGCCGTGCACACCGAGTGCGCCGGAATACGCATGACCGACCTCCGCCTTAATACCCGCGACACGACGCCGACGACGGACGTGTGTTTTCCGTGACTCTATTCCACCGGGCCGGAATTTCCGACGGGAGGCCGGAATCCATGGATATTTTTTGGACAGGTCCCGGCGGAACGGCCGGAAAATGGCGAAAGCCCCGGCCGGGTGGCCGGGGCTTCGGACGGCTGTGCGGGAACGGTCAGACGTTCACGCCGTGGTGACGCAGGTACGCGACGGGGTCGACGTCGGAGCCGTAGTCCGGGCCGGTGCGTGCCTCGAAGTGCAGGTGCGGGCCGGTGACGTTGCCGGTCGCGCCGGACAGGGCGATCTGCTGGCCCGCGACGACCCGCTGGCCCACCGTGACGCCGATGGACGACAGATGACCGTACTGGGTGTACATGCCGTCGGCCATGCGGATCACGATCTCGTTGCCGTACGCCCCGCCCCAGCCGGTGGAGACGACGGTGCCGACGCCGACCGCGTGCACGGGGGTGCCGGTGGCCGCGTGGAAGTCGATGCCGGTGTGCGAGCCGGAGGACCACAGGGAGCTGCCGACCTTGTAGCCGGTGGACACGTAGGAGTGCGCGATCGGGGCGACGAAGGCGTTCAGCCGCCTGCGCTCGGCCTCCCGGGCGGCGCGGGCCCTGGCCTCGCGCGCCTCCTTCGCCCGCGCGGCGGCGGCCTTCTCGGCCGCCTCGTGCTCGGCGATCCGCTGCTGGGCGGTGGCCTGGGCGTCGATGTGCTCGGCGAGGTCGTCGGTCGCGGCGAGCACCGGGGTGAGGCCGGTCTGCTCGGCGGTGTTCTCGGCGGCGAGCGCCGGGGACGCGGCGAGGGTCCCGATGACGCCGGTGGTCGTCAGGGCCGCTATGCCGGCCGCCTGGGCGGTGGCGCGCTTGACCCGGCCGGGCTTGCGGTGCTTCCCGGTGGCGCATACGAACGCCATGTGTGTGGCTCGTCCTTTCCTTCCCTCTCGCCTACCGGGTTAGCTGACGGGTTCGGAGCAGGAAGGTCTCCTACGGGCGCCACGCTGTCGCGCGGATGCCCGATTCACCCCAAGGGACGTGTGGGTCCCCGGCTCCCCCGGCTCGCGCCTGCGGGGACTCGGCGATGGCTGTCCGGTGCCGCGGCTGCGGCGCACTGCCCGACGAACAACCCGGACGACGCTAAGCGGACCGGCTCTCAAAGCCCAAACGGATCGCGGCTTTTGTAGCGCATCCCACAGGGCAGAAAGGCAACCTCCGCCCCAATTCGGACATCCTGAGGAGAGAGTGGAACAAAGTGGGCCCTGACGACCCCGTAGGCCGTCAGGGCCCCACCGGTAAGGAGCCTGCCCGCGCGTGCCGTTACTCGGCCGCCACCACGGTGACCTCGCCGATGCCCAGCGCCTCGACCGGCGCCTTGATCTGCGCGGCGTCGCCGACCAGGACGGTCACCAGGCGGTCCACCGGGAAGGCGTTGACGACGGCCGCGGTGGCCTCCACGGTGCCCGTCGCGGCCAGCTGCCGGTAGAGCGTCGCCTGGAAGTCGTCGGGCAGGTGCTGCTCCACCTGGTCGGCGAGCGTGCCCGCGACGGCCGCCGCGGTCTCGTACTTGAGCGGCGCGACGCCGACGAGGTTCTGCACGGCGACGTCCCGCTCGGCGTCGGTCAGGCCCTCCGCCGCGAGAGTGCGCAGCACCTTCCACAGGTCGTCCAGGGCGGGACCCGTGTTGGGGGTGTCCACCGAGCCGCTGATGGCCAGCATGGAGACGCCGTTGCCCTCGGGACCCGAGCGGAGCACCTGCCCGAACGCGCGCACACCGTAGGTGTAGCCCTTCTCCTCGCGCAGGACGCGGTCCAGGCGGGAGGTGAGGGTGCCGCCGAGGCAGTAGGTGCCGAGCACCTGGGCGGGCCACACCCGGTCGTGCCGGTCCGCACCGACCCGGCCGATGAGCAGCTGCGTCTGGACGGCGCCGGGCCGGTCCACGATGACCACGCGCCCGGTGTCGTCGGCCGTCACCGCGGGCACCGGCCGGGGCTCGCCCGGGGTGCCGGTCCAGGCGCCCAGGGTGTCGCCGAGCAGCGCGTCCAGGTCGATGCCGGTGAGGTCGCCGACCACGACCGCGGTGGCCGTGGCGGGGCGCACATGGCGGTCGTAGAACGCGCGTACGGCGGTCTCGTCGATCTTCTCGACCGTCTCCTCGGTGCCCTGGCGCGGCCGGGACATGCGCGCGGCCGCCGGGAACAGCTCCTTGGAGAGTTCCTTGGCGGCCCGCCGGGCGGGGTTGGCCAGCTCGTGCGGGATCTCGTCCAGGCGGTTGCGGACCAGCCGCTCGACCTCGCTCTCGGCGAAGGCGGGGGCGCGCAGCGCGTCGGCGAGCAACCCGAGGCCCTTGGGCAGGCGGGAGGCGGGGACCTCCAGGCTGAGCCGGACGCCGGGGTGGTCGGCGTGGGCGTCGAGGGTGGCGCCCGCGCGCTCCAGCTCGGCGGCGAACTCCTCGGCGGAGTGCTGGTCGGTTCCCTCGGAGAAGGCCCGCGCCATGATGGTGGCGACGCCGTCCAGGCCGGCCGGCTCGGCGTCCAGGGGGGCGTCCAGGAGCACCTCGACGGCGACGACCTGCTGGCCGGGGCGGTGGCAGCGCAGCACGGTCAGGCCGTTGTCGAGCGCGTCGCGCTCCGGGGCCGGGAAGGCCCACGGCTTCGCCTCGCCGGCCTGCGGCTGGGGGTGGAAGTCCATGGTGGCGAGCTGCTCGGTCACTTGGCCGTCTCCTCGTTCTCGTTTCCGGCCTCTACGGTGGCCTCCGACTCCGGGTCCGCGGGCACGTCGGCGTCCTCGACGGCCTGCGGGGACTTCGGCTCGTAGACCAGGACCGCGCGGTTGTCGGGGCGCAGCCGGCCCTCGGCGACCTCCCGGACCTCCTCGGGGGTCACCTCCAGGATGCGCTGCACGGCGTTCAGCGCGAGCTGCGGGTCGCCGAACAGGACGGCGTAGCGGCACAGTTCGTCGGCGCGGCCCGCGACGGTGCCGAGCCGGTCCAGCCACTCGCGCTCCAGCTGGGCCTGGGCGCGCTCCATCTCCTCCGGGGTGGGGCCCTCCTCGGCGAACCGGGCCAGCTCCTCGTCGATGGCGGTCTCGATGACCGGCACCTCCACGTCGCCGGAGGTCTTCACGTCCAGCCAGCCCATGGAGGGCGCGCCGGCCAGGCGCAGCAGGCCGAAGCCGGCCGCGACGGCCGTACGGTCGCGCCGCACAAGGCGGTTGTACAGCCGGGAGGACTCGCCGCCGCCGAGCACGGTCAGGGCGAGGTCGGCCGCGTCGCACGCGCGCGAGCCGTCCTGCGGCAGCCGGTAGGCGGCCATCAGGGCGCGCGCCGGGACCTCCTCCACGACGACCTCGCGCCGCTGCTCGCCGATGACGTCCGGCAGGGAGCCGTCTCGGGGCGCGGGCTTGCCGTCGTGGGACGGGATCGAACCGAAGTACTTCTCGATCCAGGCGAGCGTCTGCGCGGGGTCGATGTCGCCGACCACGGAGAGCACCGCGTTGTTCGGCGCGTAGTAGGTGCGGAAGAACTGGCGGGCGTCCTCCAGGGTGGCCGCGTCCAGGTCCGCCATGGAGCCGATCGGCGTGTGGTGGTAGGGGTGGCCCTCCGGGTACGACAGGGCGGTCAGCTTCTCGAAGGCCGTGCCGTAGGGGACGTTGTCGTAGCGCTGGCGGCGCTCGTTCTTGACGACGTCGCGCTGGTTCTCCATGGACTCGTCGTCCAGGGCGGTCAGCAGGGAGCCCATGCGGTCGGCCTCCAGCCAGAGCGCGAGCTCCAGCTGGTGGGCGGGCATGGTCTCGAAGTAGTTGGTGCGCTCGAAGCTGGTGGTGCCGTTGAGCGAGCCGCCGGCGCCCTGCACCAGCTCGAAGTGGCCGTTGCCCCTGACCTGCCCGGAACCCTGGAACATCAGGTGCTCGAAAAGGTGGGCCAGGCCGGTGCGGCCCCTGACCTCGTGGCGGGAACCGACGTCGTACCAGAGGCAGACCGCCGCCACGGGGGTCAGGTGGTCCTCGGAAAGCACCACGCGCAGACCGTTGGCCAGCCGGTGCTCGGTCGCTGTCAGGCCCCCGGAGCCTGCCTCGGCCGTGGTCGTGTGACCCATGGGCATGTACGTCCCTTCGCGAGCGGAGGCGGTTGTGGAAACCGCGGTTTTCCTGCCGTTCCTGCCACTGTATGCAAAGCGTGCGGGGCCTCGGCGAAGTTCCCGCGGCACGTACGCCCACAGCGGATCGCGTAGCCTGCCTCGCACCCGGACCCGGTGATCGCCCGGGGCGACGGTCCGGGTTGTCAGTGCCCCGGTCCACAATGGTCCGCGACAGATCCGTCAAAAGCTTCAGCACGAGCGAGCCGAAGGGTGCGCGCCCCGAAGGCGAGCGATCAGATCAGGAGGAGCCGGCAGCGATGGCCCGCCGCAGCACGAAGACCCCGCCGCCCGACGATTCGTACGAGGAGAAGATCCTCGACATCGACGTCGTGGACGAGATGCGTGGCTCCTACCTTGAGTACGCCTACTCGGTCATCTACTCGCGCGCCCTGCCGGACGCCCGTGACGGTCTCAAGCCGGTGCACCGCCGGATCGTCTACCAGATGAACGAGATGGGCCTGCGCCCCGAACGCGGCTACGTGAAGTGCGCGCGTGTCGTCGGCGAGGTCATGGGCAAGCTGCACCCGCACGGCGACGCGTCGATCTACGACGCCCTGGTGCGCATGGCCCAGCCCTTCTCCATGCGGCTGCCGCTGGTCGACGGCCACGGCAACTTCGGCTCGCTGGGCAATGACGACCCGCCGGCCGCCATGCGGTACACCGAGTGCCGCATGGCCGAGGCCACGAGCCTGATGACCGAGTCGATCGACGAGGACACGGTCGACTTCGCGCCGAACTACGACGGCCAGGAGCAGGAGCCGGTGGCCCTGCCCGCCGCCTTCCCGAACCTGCTGGTCAACGGCTCCTCGGGCATCGCGGTCGGCATGGCGACCAACATGCCGCCGCACAACCTGCGCGAGGTCGTGGCCGCCGCCCGCCACCTGGTCCGGTACCCGAACGCGGACCTGGACGCGCTGATGAAGCACGTCCCCGGCCCGGACCTGCCCACCGGCGGCCGGATCGTCGGCCTGGACGGCATCCGCGACGCGTACGCGACCGGCCGCGGCACCTTCAAGATGCGGGCGACGGTCTCCATCGAGCCCGTGACCGCCCGCCGCAAGGGCCTGGTGGTCACCGAACTGCCGTTCACCGTCGGCCCCGAGAAGGTCATCGCGAAGATCAAGGACCTGGTCAACTCGAAGAAGGTCCAGGGCATCGCCGACGTCAAGGACCTCACCGACCGCGAGCACGGGCTGCGCCTGGTCATCGAGATCAAGAACGGCTTCGTGCCCGAGGCCATCCTGGAGCAGCTCTACAAGCTGACGCCGATGGAGGAGTCCTTCGGGATCAACAACGTGGCCCTGGTGGACGGCCAGCCGCTCACCCTGGGCCTGAAGGAACTCCTGGAGGTCTACCTCGACCACCGCTTCGACGTGGTGCGCCGCCGCAGCGAGTTCCGCCGCGGCAAGAAGAGCGACCGGCTGCACCTGGTCGAGGGCCTGCTGACCGCCCTGGTCGACATCGACGAGGTCATCCGGCTGATCCGGTCCAGCGAGAACTCCGCGCAGGCCAAGGAGCGCCTGATGCGGCGCTTCTCGCTGAGCGAGGTGCAGACGCAGTACATCCTCGACACGCCGCTGCGCCGGCTCACCAAGTACGACCGCATCGAGCTGGAGGCGGAGAAGGACAAGCTCACCGAGGAGATCGCGGAGCTGACCCGGATCCTCGACTCCGACCAGGAGCTGCGCAAGCTGGTCTCGGCCGAGCTGGCCGCCGTGGCCAAGAAGTTCGGCACCGACCGGCGCACCGTGCTGCTGGAGTCCGGCGGCGCCCCGGCGGCCGCCGTGCCGCTCCAGGTGGCCGACGACCCGTGCCGGGTGCTGCTGTCCTCCACGGGCCTGCTGGCGCGTACGGCGACCGCCGAGCCGTTCCCGGAGCAGGCGGGCGCCAAGCGGGTCAAGCACGATGTGATCGTCTCGGCGGTGCCGGCGACCGCGCGCGGCGAGATCGGCGCGGTGACCTCGGCGGGCCGGCTGCTGCGGATCAACGTGGTGGACCTGCCACAGCTGCCCGAGACGGCGAGCGCGCCGAACCTCGCCGGGGGCGCGCCGCTCGCGGAGTTCGTCTCCCTGGTGGACGACGAGACGGTGGTCTGCCTGACCACGCTGGACGAGTCCTCCCCCGGCCTCGCGCTCGGCACCGAGCAGGGGGTGGTCAAGCGCGTGGTGCCCGACTACCCGTCCAACAAGGACGAGTTGGAGGTCGTCACGCTCAAGGAGGGCGACCGGATCGTCGGCGCGGTGGAGCTGCGCACCGGCGAGGAGGACCTGGTCTTCATCACGGACGACGCGCAACTGCTGCGCTTCCAGGCGTCCATCGTCCGTCCGCAGGGCCGCCCGGCGGGCGGTATGGCGGGCATCAAGCTCGCCGAGGGCGTGAAGGTCATCTGCTTCACGGCCGTCGACCCGGCCGCCGACGCGGTGGTGTTCACGGTGGCCGGCTCGCGCGGCACGCTGGACGACTCGGTCCAGACGACGGCCAAGCTGACCCCGTTCGACCAGTACCCGCGCAAGGGCCGGGCCACCGGCGGCGTGCGCTGCCAGCGGTTCCTGAAGGGCGAGGACTGTCTGGCGCTGGCCTGGGCGGGCCCGGTGCCCGCACGCGCGGCGCAGAAGAACGGCACCCCGGCCCAGCTGCCGGAGCCGGACCCGCGCCGGGACGGCTCGGGAACCTCGCTGCCGAAGACGGTCTCGGTGGTCGCGGGACCGGTCTTCTGAGCAGCGGTGGGGCTTGTGCGGCCGCCGTGACGCCCCGCTAGCCGCCGTAGGGCTCCGGACCGGGTTCGTCCTCGGAGCCCTGCACATAGCGCAGGACGCCCCACATGCCGTGTTCGTCGGCGTGCGGGGCGTCGCTCTCGCACCCCTTCAGCTCCTTGCCGAGCGCCTCGGTGCCGATGCCGGAGCCGATCAGCACGAGTTGGGTGCGGCGGGTCTCGGCGGGCGCCCAGGGCTCGGGGTAGAAGCGCAGGAACCGGCCCACGGCGTGCATGGTGTACCGGTTGCGGGGGTCGCACGGGCCGAGGTCGACGTGGCCCTTGATCCGGTACAGCCCCTCGGGCCGGCTGTCCAGGAACCGCATGAGGCGGCGCGGGTCCATGGGGACGTCCGAGGTGAAGGACAGGCTGTCGTAGCCGGTGTGCAGGTGTCCGGCGTGACCGTCCGCGCCCGGACCGTCCGCGTCGTGGTCGCCGCCGCGGTCGTGCAGGTCGTCGAAGGACAGCTGGCCGATGCGCTCCTCGCTCGGCCGGCAGTCGAAGAGGAACTCGGGATCGAGGCGCCCGTAGGTGGCCGGGACGACGGCGGCCCGGTCGGTCAGGGAACCCACCAGGGCGAGCACCCGTTCGGGGTCCGCGGCCCGGTCGAGCTTGTTGACGACGACCAGGTCGGCGAGGCCGAGATGCCGGTCGATCTCGGGGTGCCGCGCGCGCGTGTCGTCGAACTCGGCCGCGTCCACGACCTCGACCAGGCCGCCGTAGACGATGCCGGGGTGCTCGCTGGCGAGCACCATCCGCACCAGTTCCTGGGGTTCGGCGAGTCCGCTGGCCTCGATGACGATCACGTCGATCCCGGCCTCGGGCGCGGCGAGTCTGCCCAGGTAGACGTCGAGCTCACCGGCGTCCACGGCGCAGCACAGGCAGCCGTTGCCCAGGGAGACGGTGGAGTCGCCGAGGGCGCCCGCGACGGCCAGGGCGTCGATCTCGATGGCGCCGAAGTCGTTGACGATCGCTCCGATCCTGCTGCCCGCGCTGCGGTGCAGCAGGTGGTTGAGGAGCGTGGTCTTCCCGGAGCCGAGGAAACCGGCCAGGACGACGACCGGGATCTGCTGCTGGGGACGACGGCTGCCGTCCGTGCTGTGCGCCAAGCTGTTCCCCAAGGGGCGGCCTTTCTCCTGTGAACGGGCTGCGGACCAGGATAAAAGGGCGCCGTGGGGCGGAAGGGGTCCCGAGCGCGGGAGGCAAGGGTCTCGGGGCGGAGGCCCGGGGGCGAGGGTGGCCGGGTCCCGGGCCCGCACGGCAAGAACCGCGACGGCGAGCCGGGGCCGGGCCGGCCGGTCAGGCGGCGGGCACCGCGACCGGCGGCTCGGGGCCCACATAACGCGCCACCGGTCGGATGATCTTCGGATCGGCGGTCTGTTCCAGGATGTTGGCGCTCCAGCCCACGACCCGGGCCGCGGCGAAGGTGGGGGTGAACATCTCCCGGGGCAGGCCGCACAGTTCCATGACCACACCGGCGTAGAACTCGACGTTGATATGGAGTTCACGGCCCGGCTTCAGCTCGGCGAGGATGGCCTCGACCCGGCGTTCGACCTCCACCGCGAGGTCCACCCGGGGGCCGCCGAAGCCGAGGGCGATCTCCCGCAGCATCCGCGAACGCGGGTCCTCCGTGCGGTAGACGGCGTGTCCGAAGCCCATGATCCGCTCGCCGGCCAGCACCCGTTCCCGGATCCAGGGGTCTATGCGGTCCGGGGTGCCGATCGCGTCCAGGGTGTCCAGAGCCCGGCTGGGCGCACCCCCGTGCAGCGGGCCGGACAGCGCGCCCACGGCGCCGGTCAGACAGGCCGCCACGTCGGCGCCGGTGGAGGCGATGACCCGCGCCGTGAATGTTGATGCATTGAACCCATGGTCAACGGTCGAGATCAAGTATTGCTCGACTGCATGAGCCTTGCGCGGATCGGGTTCCGAACCGGTCAGCATGTAGAGGTAGTTGGCCGCGTACGGCAGGTCCTCGCGCGGCTCCACCGGGTCGAGCCCCTGCCCCGATCGGTACAGGGCGGTGAGCAGGGTGGGGACGGCGGCGCAGGCGGCCAGGGCGTCGGCGCGGCGCCGGTCGGCGTCGAGGTCGTACAGCGGCCGGAATCCGCGCGCCGCACCGAGCAGGGACAGCGCGGTGCGCAGGCCGGCCAGCGGGCCGGAGCCGCGGCCTGCGGCGGCGATCGCGGGCAGGGCCGCCCTGACCTCCTCAGGGAGCCGTCGCAGGGCCGCGGTCTCGGCGGCGAAGGCGGCGCTGCGCTCTGCGTCCGGGAGGGCGCCGTGCGCGAGCAGGTGCCAGACGTCCTCGAAGCGGCGGGTGCGGGCGAGGTCGACCGCCGAGTACTGGCGGTAGTGGTAGAAGCCCTCCCGCCCCCGGACGTCGCCGATCTCCGTCTCGGTGACGACGACGCCCGCGAGACCACGCGGGGCGTCGACGAGGGGTGTTGCGGTCCTGTCGATGGTCATGACGGTCCTCCCTGAGCTTGATCCGACTGTCCACTCTTGATGTTCCTTCTGTCAATGTTGATTGAATCAATACAAGGAAAGTCGGCCATCAACAAGTGCAGAGGCCGCTACGGTGACCCCCATGCGCGATCACGAACCCGCCCCCAACCGCCCCGGGCGAAGACTGACCACCAAGGAGACCGCCGAACTGCTCGGCGTGAAGCCCGAGACGGTGTACGCGTATGTCAGCCGCGGCCTGCTGAGCAGCAAACGCGAACCCGGCGGCCGCGCCAGCACCTTCGAGGCGCGCGAGGTGGAGGACCTGGCCCGGCGCAACCGCCGCGAAAGCGCCGGGATTCCGGGCTCGGGCGGCGATCTCTCGGTGCGCACCCGGATCACGCTGATCGAGGCGGACCGGTACTACTACCGGGGCGTCGACGCCACCGAGCTGGCCGCCCGCCACTCCTACGAGGAGGTCGCGGAGTGGCTGTGGACCGGCCGGCTCGTGCCCGGTACGGCCTTCACCGCGCCCGCGGCGACCGTGCGCGTCGCCCGTTGGGCCGTGAAGGCGCTGCCCGAGCACACCTCCCCCATCGACCGGCTCCGGGTCGCGACGATCGCCGCGGCGGCCGAGGACCCGCTGCGCTTCGACCTGTCCGGGGAGGCCGTGCTGAACACGGCGCGCGTACTCATCCCCACGCTCGTCTCCGCCCTGCCGCCGGTCGTGCGCGACCCCGGGGAGGACGTGCCGCTGGCCCACCGCCTGTGGTCGCGGCTGACCGGCCGGAACGCGGACGAGGACGCCCTGCGGGTACTGGACGCCGCGCTGGTCCTGCTCGCCGACCACGACCTGGCCGCCTCCACGCTCGCGGTCCGGGTCGCCGCCTCCGCGCGGGCCCACGCCTACGCGACCGTCTCGGCCGGCCTCGGCGTCCTGGAGGGCCCGTTGCACGGCGCCAGCAGCGGACTGGCGCACCGGATGCTGCTGGACGTCCTCGAACTGGGCAACGCGGCCCCGGTGATCGCCGACGAACTGCGCGCGGGCCGCCGCATCCCCGGGCTCGGCCACCGCCTCTACACCGGCGAGGACCCCCGCGCACAGGTGCTCTTCGGCCTGCTGGAGCGGCTCCCGCGCGCGGAACCGGCCCTGCTCGCGGCTCGCGACATCGTCGCCACGACCGCCCGGCACACCCCGCTGCACGCCAATGTCGACCTGGCGCTCGCGGTGTTCACCTCCTCCTTCGGCATGCCGGCCACCGCCGGTGAGACGATCTTCGCCGTCGCCCGCACGGCGGGCTGGATCGCGCACGCCCTGGAGGAGTACGGCGAGCGCCCGCTTCGCATGCGCCCCGTCGGCCACTACATCGGCCCGCGCCCGCCACAGCCCCTCCCGGAGCCGGACTGAGCCCTCGCGAGTCGCCGCGGGCCCCGAAGCCGCGCCCCATCGGGAGTCCGCCGCCTCTCCCCGAGGCGGCCCTTCCATGAGCACGACACGACCCCGGCCGGAAGTCGCCCTGGCGAAAGTCAGGTTAGGCTCACCTCTGTGAGTAGGTGTGCGTCCGTCTCCCGAAGCCTCGACGAGCCCGTTGCGGCGACGGCGGCGACGGCCACGACGTGGCTGCTGCTGGAACAGCCCGGCCCGTGGGGCGCCAAGGCGCTTACTTCCAGCCACCTGGACCCGGCGCTCGGCCGGGCGCTGGAGGCGGCCGCGGAGGGCACCGGCGTACGCGTCGCGCTCATCCGGCGCCCCGGTCGCCACGCGGACCCCGGCACGCCCGGGATCCGCCGGGTCTACGCCGCCCACACCGTGCCGGGCCGGGTGTGGCTGCACGCGGCCGCCACCCGTGACCCCCGGCAGCTCCTCTGCCTGGACCTCGCGGCCCTCGGGGCGGGCGACCACCGTTCCTTCGGCGCGGTGCTCGGCGGGCGTCCGCACACCGGCGATCCGCTCGCGCTCGTGTGCACCAACGGCAAGCGCGACCGCTGCTGCGCCCTGCTGGGCCGCCCGCTCGCCGCCGAGCTCGCCGCGTCGGGGGAAGGCGGGGTCTGGGAGGTCACCCATCTGGGTGGACATCGTTTCGCGCCGACGGTGCTCGTGCTGCCGTACGGCTACGCCTACGGCCGCGCCGACGCGCACACCCTCAAGAAGGCGCTGGACGGCGTCCGGGAGGGCCGGGTGGCCGTCGAGGGGTGCCGCGGCTGCTCCGCCTTCGAACGCCCTGGTCAGGCCGCTGAACTGGCGGTGCGTGAGGTGGCGGGCGAGTACCGGGCGGGCGTGCTGGGCGTCGTACGGACCGAGGGCGCGGCCCCCCGCTGGGCGGTCACCGTGGCCCACGCCGACGGCCGGCGCTGGCGGGTCACCGTGGCGCGCGGCGCGTCACTGCCGCCGCGCCCGGAAAGTTGCGGCGCCTCGGTGCTCGGTACCCCGGCGCGGATGACCGTACTGGCGGTGCGCGCGTTGCGGCCGACGGCGCTGGCGAGCTGAACCGCGCGGCGCGTTCACCCCGTACTGTCGTCCCCCATGAGTCCGACTCCCTCCGCACGCCGTCTGCGCCTCGGTATGCCACGGCGGGCGTTCTCGCAGGTGCTGCTCATGCAGGTGACGATCGCCGCGGGCGTCGCGGTGCTCGTGACCGGCCTGTTCCTGGCGCCGCTGAGCAAACAGCTGGACCACGAGGCGATGCGCCGCGCGCTGGCCATCGCCGAGACCACGGCCCAGGACCCGCAGATCGCCGACGGCCTGCTGACCACGCCGCCGACCAAGGACGGCCCGGTGCAGCGCGAGGCCGAGCGGATCCGGCGGGCCACGCACGCCGAGTACGTCGTGGTCCTGGACCGGCACTGGGTGCGCTGGTCGCACCCGACCACCTCGCAGATCGGCCGCATAGTCTCCACGAGCCCCTCCGACGCCCTCGCGGGCAAGGAGGTCATGGAGATCGACCGGGGCACCCTCGGGCGCTCCGCGCGCGGCAAGGTGCCGCTGTACGACGCCCACCACCGCCTGATCGGGGCCGTCTCGGTCGGCATCGCCTACGACAGCGTGCGCGCCCGGCTGATCGGCGTCATCCCGGGGCTGCTCGCCTACGCCGGGGGCGCCCTCGCGGTGGGCGCGCTGGCCGCCTGGCTGATCGCCCGCAGGGTGCAGCGGCAGACCCGGGACCTGGCCTTCTCCGACATCTCGGCGCTGCTCGCGGAGCGCGAGGCGATGCTGCACGGCATCCGTGAGGGCGTGGTCGCCCTGGACCGGAGCGGCCGGATCCGGCTGCTCAACGACGAGGCGCGGCGGCTCCTGGGCATCGGCGACGAGGCCGTGGGTCGCACCCCGGACGAGGCGCTCGGCGAGGGCCGCACGACCGATGTGCTCGCCGGGCGGGTGACCGGCACCGACCTGCTGACGGTGCGCGGTCGGCGCGTCCTGGTCGCCAACCGCATGCCCACCGACGACGACGGCGCGGTCGCCACCCTGCGGGACCGCACCGAACTGGAGCAGCTGGGGCGCGAACTCGACTCCACGCGCGGCCTGATCGACGCCCTGCGCGCCCAGGACCACGAGCACGCCAACCGGATGCACACCCTGCTCGGGCTGCTGGAACTGGAGATGTACGACGACGCGGTGGAGTTCGTCGGTGAGGTGGTCGGGGACCACCGGGTCACGTCCGAGCAGGTGACCGAGAAGGTGCAGGACCCGTTGCTGGCCGCCTTGCTGGTGGGCAAGGCGACGGTGGCGGCGGAGCGCGGGGTCGCCCTGTGGGTGTCGGAGCGCAGCCGGCTCCCGGACCGGCTGGTCGATCCGCGGGGACTGGTCACGGTGGTCGGCAACCTGGTGGACAACGCCCTGGACGCGGTCGCGGGCACCCCGCACGCGCGCGTGGAGGTCGAGCTGCGCGTCGAGGGCCGTACGGTCGTGCTCAGGGTGCGGGACACCGGCCCGGGAGTTCCGCTGGACCAGCGGGAGTTGGTGTTCACCGAGGGGTGGTCCACGAAGCGGGCGCCCGCGCACGGCAAGCGGGGCCTCGGGCTGTCGCTGGTGCGCCGGCTCGCCGAACGCCAGGGCGGCAGCGCGACCGTGGACACCGCCGGCGGGGGCGGCGCGGAGTTCACGGTGGTGCTGCCGGAGGCGCTGGAGCCGGAACTGGAGCCGGGGCCCGGGCTGGAACCCGAGCCCGAACCCACGGCACGCAGCAGTTGACCGCGTTGACTGGCCGCCGTACTTACTTGACCGCCTTGACGAACTCTGTGGTGTACGTCTTGCTCAGGTCGACGTTCGCGTTCTTGATGTTGGGGTTGAACGCCTTGAGCACCTTCTCCACGGTCTCGGGGCCGTCCTGCGGCATCACGCCGTCGTCGGTGAACATCGGCAGGGTGCTCTTGATGGACCGGGTGTAGAGCGCCTTGTCGCCCTGGGCGTAGTCGGCGGGCATCTTGGCGGCTATCTCGTCGGCGCTGTGGGTGGACATCCACTTGAGCGTCTTGACGAATGCGTTGACCAACTTCTGGACGGTGTCCTTGTGCCCGTTCACCCAGTCCGTCTGCATGTACAGACTTGACGACGGGTACGGCCCGCCCAGCGCCTGCTGCGAACCCTCCGGAGTGCGCATGTCGAGCAGGATCCTGCCCGCCTTCTTGTCGAGGATCGTCGCGACGGTCGGATCGGTGGTCATGCCGCCGTCGATCGAGCCCTGCCGCAGCGCCGCGATGAACGTCGGTCCCGCGCCGACCGCGACCGGCGTGAACTGGCTGACGTCGACGCCGTTCTTGACCGCCAGGTACTTGGTGAGGAAGTCGGTCGAGGACCCGAGCCCGGTCACGCCCAGCTTGCGGCCCTTGAAGTCCTTGGGCGAAGTGAGGTCGCCCGCGGCCTTGTCGGAGACGACCTCCACCTCGCCCGGCGCGCGCGAGAACTGGACGACCGACTCGACCGACTTGCCCTTCACCTGGAGGTCGAGGGTGTGGTCGTAGAAGCCGACCGCGCCCTGCACCTGGCCGGCGACGAGCGCGGTCTCGGCCTGGACCCCGGCGGGCTCGGTCATGAGCTGGACGTTCAGGCCCTCGTCCTGGAAGTAGCCGAGGCGCTGGGTGAGCATCGCGGGCATGTAGATGACCTTGTCGAGGCCACCGACCATGATCTTGACGGTCTCGCCCTTGCCGCCGCCCCCGCCGCCGGAGCCGGCCGCGGAACCCGCCGCGTCGTTGGCGCAGGCGGTGAGGGAGGACAGGGCGAGCAGGCCGGCGGCGGCCAGGGAGGCGTGTCGGGCGGTCTTGCGCATGGCGGTTCACGTCCTTGTGAGAGGGCGGTGCGGGAAGGCGTGGGGGCTGGTCCTGCGAAGGGTCGGTCGGCCGCTTCCGGAAGCGGTGGGTCAGCTGTCGGAACCGCTGGGCTTCCAGCGGAAGATGCGGCGTTCGGCGAAGGTCAGCAGTCCCTCGGCGGCGAGGGCGACGACGGCGAGGATGACCATCGCGGCGTACACACCGGCGGCGTTGAAGGTGTTCTGCGACTGCGCGACGAGCAGGCCGATGCCCTTGGTCGCGCCGATGTACTCGCCGACGATGGCGCCGATCAGCGCGAAGCCGAAGCTGACGTGGAGGCTGGTGAAGATCCAGGAGGTGGCCGACGGGATGACCACCTGGAGGGTCACCCTGCGGTCGCTCGCGCCCAGGATGCGGGCGTTGGACACCAGGTTGCGGTCCACCTCGCGAGCGCCCTGGAAGGCGTTGAAGAACACCGGGAAGAAGACCAGCACCACGGCGGAGGCGACCTTGGAGGACGGGCCGAGGCCGAACCAGATCAGGAAGATGGGTGCCAGGACGATCCTGGGAATCGAGTTGAGCACCTTGATGTATGGACCAAGCACCTCGGCGAGCAGGTTGATCCGCCCGAGCGCGATACCGAGGAGGACACCGGCGACCACGCCGACGACCCAGCCGAGCAATGCCTCGTAGAGCGTGTACCAGACCTGTTCGCCCAGTGAGCCGAGCGCGGTGCCGTGCATGACCCAGGTGGAGATCTGGTCCCAGATCTTGGAGGGCATCGAGAAGTTGAACGGATCGATGACCTTCGCCCGGGACAGCGCCTCCCACAGGCCGAGGACGGCGACCAGGAGCACCACCCGCGCGGTGGTGACGAGGAGCTTTCGGCGGCGGGCGGCCTGGGCGCGGCTCTGGGCGCGGCCGGAGGTCTTGGCAGTGCCGGCGACCGGGACGTCGAGAATCTCAGGCGACACGTGCGGCACCCCTCTCGCGGGTGATGCGGACCTCTTCGCCGAGGGACTCCCAGATCTCCCGGTAGATCTCGATGAAGTGCGGCTGAAGACGCACCGACTCGACCTTGCGCGGCCGGGGCAGGTCGATCTCGAAGACCTGCTTCACGGTCGCGGGGCCCGCGGTCATCACGACGACCTTGTCGGCCAGCGCGATGGACTCCTCCAGGTCGTGGGTGACGAAGACGACCGAGGCGCCGGTGCCCTCCCACAGCTCCAGCAGTTCGTCCGACATCAGCGCCCGGGTCTGCACGTCGAGCGCCGAGAACGGCTCGTCCATCAGCAGGATCTCGGGATCGTTGACGAAGGTGGCGGCGAGGGCGACGCGCTTGCGCTGCCCGCCGGAGAGCTGGTGCGGGTAGCGGTCCTCGAAGGCGGCGAGCCCGACCCGGGCCAGCCACTCGCGGGCCTTCCGCCGGGCCTCGGCCTTGGGGACGCCGCGGAAGCGGGGGCCCGCCATGACGTTCGACAGGACGGTGCGCCAGGGGAAGGTGGCGTCCTGCTGGAAGACGAAGCCGACCTTGTCGCCGACGCCGCCGACCGGCTCCCCGGCCACCAGCACCTCGCCCTCGGTGGGCTCCTCCAGGCCGCTGACCAGGGTCAGCGTGGTGGACTTACCGCAGCCGGTCGGTCCGACGACCGCCACGAACTCACCGCGTTCGACGGTGAGATCCAGACCGCGCACGGCCGTGTGCAGTCCCCCGGACGGGGTTCTGAAGGTCTTGCTCGCGCCCCGCAGCTCGATGGCGGGGCCGGTGTGTGCGCTCATGGCCCGGGACGGTAGGTCCGCCCCCCGGCCCAGCAGCAGTCTTGTGTGCACAAGCCGTTCTTTTGCTCGCAAGAACCTGTTGTGCTCTTTTTGCTCACGCTACAACTGCGGAGCCGCAAAGGCGGGCCCGCCGCCCGCCGGCCTTGAAGGAGAGGCCTGATGATTGACGTCCTGGTGGTCGATGACGACTTCCGCGTCGCCGAGATAAACGCCAAGTACGTGGGAAAGGTTCCCGGATTCCGGGTGGCCGCCCGCGCGCACAGTGCCGCCCAGGCGCTGGCCGCCGTGGAACGCGGCGCTATCGACCTGGTGCTGCTCGACCACTATCTACCGGACCGTACCGGTCTGGAACTACTCCAGCGCATGCGGGAGCAGGGCCATGGCACGGACGTCATCATGATCACGGCGGCCGGCGATGTCTCCACCGTCCAGCAGGCGATGCGGCTGGGCGCCCTGCACTATCTGGTGAAACCATTCACCTTCGCCGCGCTGCGTACCCGGCTGGACTCCTATGCCGCGCTGCGCCGCACGGTCGACCGGGTGGGCGGCCGGGGCGTGACCGGCCAGGAGCAGGTGGACCGGATCTTCGGGGCGTTGCGGACGACGCCCGCCCCCTCCGCGCCCGGCCTGCCGAGCGGCCACACCGCCCCCACGACGGACCTGATATGCGACGTCCTGTACGACGCCGACCATCCGCTGTCGGCCCATGAGGTCGCCGCCCGCACCGGCCTGAGCCGCTCCACGGCCCAGCGCTACCTCCGCCACCTCGAACAGGCCGGCCGCCTGCGACTCTCCCTGAAGTACGGCGACACGGGCCGCCCGGAGCACCGGTACGCGTGGGTGGCGCCGTGAGGCTCGGCCCCGTTAGACGGCCCCGGCCCCGGTGAGGGAACGCACCTCCGTCTCCGCGTACTTGGCCTCGTCAGGGATCTCGTCCGAGGTGACCGTGCCCAGCCAGCCGGCGAGGAAGCCGAGCGGGATGGAGACGATGCCCGGGTTCTGCAACGGGAAGTACTGGAAGTCGACGCCCGGGAACAGCGAACCCGGGCAGCCGGACACCATCGGCGACAGCAGCACGAGCCCGAGCGCCGGGACCAGCCCGCCGTACACGGCCCATACCGCGCCGCGTGTGGTGAATCCGCGCCAGAACAGCGAGTACATCAGTACCGGCAGATTCGCCGACGCGGCGACGGCGAAGGCGAGTCCGACCAGGTAGGCGACATTGAGGTCCCGGGCCAGCAGCCCGAGCGCGATCGCCACGACACCGATCCCGACGGCGGCGAACCGCGCGACGGCCACCTCGCCGCGCGCCCCGCCGCGCGAGCCCCGCAGCGACGCGTACAGATCGTGGGCCACGGAGGCGGAGGAGGCGAGGGTGACGCCGGCGACCACCGCGAGGATCGTGGCGAAGGCGACGGCGGCGACCACCGCGAACAGAACCGTTCCGCCGGTGGAACCCGCGCCGCCGCCCAGATCGAGGGCGAGCAGGGGCACCGCCGTGTTCCCGGCCGCGTTCGAGCCGCGCAGGTCCCCCGGCCCCACGACCGCCGCCGCTCCGAACCCGAGGACGATCGTCAGCAGATAGAAGCCGCCGATCAGGCCGATGGACCACACCGCGGAACGCCGGGCGGCGCGAGCGGTCGGCACCGTGTAGAAGCGGGACAGGATGTGCGGCAGCCCCGCCGTACCCAGCACCAGCGCGAGGCCCAGGCTGACGAAGTCGAAGCGGGCGGTCCAGCTCCCGCCGTACTTCAGGCCGGGTGCGAGGAAGGCGTCCCCATGACCGCTGCGCCGCGCGGCCGTGACCAGTAGTTGGTCGAGGTCGCCGTGGAAGCGCAGCAGGAGGAGCACGGTCAGCGCGACCGTCCCGCCGAGCAGCAGCACCGCCTTGACGATCTGGATCCAGGTGGTCGCCCGCATCCCGCCCAGGGACACGTAGATCACCATGAGCGCGCCGACCCCGATGACCGTCCAGGCCTGGGTCGCCCCGCTCGTCCGCCCCAGCAGCAGCGCCACCAGGCTGCCCGCGCCGACCATCTGCGCCACCAGGTACAGCACGGACACCACGACCGAGGACGTGCCCGCCGCGATCCGCACCGGTCGCTCGCTCATCCGCGCGGCCACCACGTCGGCCAGCGTGAACCGTCCGCAGTTGCGCACCAGTTCGGCCACCAGGAACAGCACCACCAGCCACGCGACGAGGAAGCCCACCACGTACAGCAGCCCGTCGTAGCCGTACAGCGCGATCAGCCCCGTGACGCCCAGGAAGGAGGCCGCCGAGATGTAGTCACCCGCGATGGCAAAACCATTCTCCATAGGGGAGAACAGCCGCCCGCCCGTGTAGAACTCCTCCGCCGAACCGTGCCGCCTCCGGCTCACCCACGTCGTGATCCCGAGGGTGACCGCCACGAAACCGCTGAACAGCAGCAGCGCCGGCGTCTGATGATCGCCGGTCACCGGGCCCCTCCCCGGGCCTCCCGGGCCAACTCCTGGGTGTTCCAGCGCAGTTCCAACGCCGTCCGGTCCCGTCGCAGCCGCGCGTGCCGGGCGTAGGCCCAGGTGAGCAGGAACGTGGTGAGGAACTGCCCGAGCCCCGCGAGCATGCCCACGTTCACCGCGCCCACCACGGGCCGCGCCATCAGCCTCGGCGCCGTGGTCGCCGCGACCACGTACGCCACGTACCAGCCCAGAAAGACCGTGACTCCCGGCACCACGAACCGCCGGTATCTGCCGCGCACTTCCCGGAAGGCCGCGCTGCGCTGCACCTCGATGTACACGTCGCGGGCCCGTGTCGCCGAGGCGTCCCGCTCCCCGCGCGCGGAGGGCACGGAGGGCGCGGGGGGTACGGCCGGCGCGGGCATCGTCCCGGTGCCGTCCGACTCGCTCCAGCCCAGGGCCTGCGGGTCGTACCAGGGGTCCTCGTGCCGCGCATCGCGGGTCGGTGCGCCGTGGTCCCTCCGGTTCTCGGCCGAACGCTCGGGACCGTCCCCTGCTCCGCGGGCACGATCGTTGCTTGACTGCATGCCCAAGGATGGACAGACCGGGAAGTTCCGTGACTCTTCTTCTCCGCGCTCTTCACCCCATCAGGTGACCTCACCCCGCGGGCGGCCGCACCAGGCCCTTGCCGTAGGCGTAACGCACCGCCTGCGCCCGGTCCTTGAGACCCGTCTTGGCGAACAGGTTGTTGATGTGCGTCTTCACGGTCGCGGTCGAGACATGCAGTCTGCGCGCGATCTCCTGGTTGCTGAGTCCCTCGGCGATCAGCACCAGGACCTCGGTCTCGCGCGTCGTCAGCCCGTCCGGCGCGGCGGGCGGGGCCGCGACCGGCTGGGGTTCGGCCTGCGAGAGGCGCTCCAGCAGCCGGCGCTGCACGCTCGGCGACAGCCCCGCCTCCCCCGACAGCACGCTCTCCACGGCCCGCACGATCTCCTCGCCGCCCGCGTCCTTGGTCAGGTACCCGCGGGCGCCGGCCCGCAGCGCGGGGAACAGCGACTCGTCGTCGGCGTACGTGGTGAGCACCACCACCTGGGTCCCGGGGTACTGCTCCCGAATCCGCCGGGTGGCCTCCACGCCGTCGCAGCGGGGCATCCTGAGGTCCATCAGAACGACATCCGGGGCGAGTTCCCCGACCAGGCGCACCGCCTCCTCGCCGTCTCCCGCGGCGCCGATGACCTCGATGCCGGGCAGCAGTCCGAGCAGCATCACGATGCCCTCCCGGACGACGGTCTGGTCGTCGGCGACCACCACCCGCGCCGGCTTCTTCTCCCCTTCCGCCTCGGTCATGCCGGCACCTTCAGCGTCACCACGAACCCCTCCTCGTCCGGCCCCGCGTCCAGCGAGCCGCCCAGCAGTTCGGCGCGCTCGCGCATACCGAGCAGACCGTACCCGCCGCCGGAGGCCGTGAGGTCGCCGGGCCGTCCGCCCGAGTCCCGTACGTGCAGCGTCACTTGGTGGTCGCTGTAGTCGAGGCGAAGGGCCACCTTGGCGCCCTGGGCGTGCTTGCGGACGTTCGTCAGTGCCTCCTGGGCGACCCGGCGCACGGCCTGGGATGCCTCGGCCGGCAGCGGTCTGGGCTCACCCGTGACGGTGACCGCCGCGCCCTCGGCCCCGCTGACGAGTTCACCGAGGAAGTCCTCCAGCGGTGTCAGTTCGCCGCGCAGCGCGGACAGCGCCTGTCTGGTCTCGGCGAGACCGTCGCGGGCCATGCCCCGGGCGGCCACCACCCGCTCCAGGATCCGCTCCCGGTCGGCGCCCCGCTCGATCAGCAGCCGGGCCGCCTCCAGGTGCACGAGTTGCGCGGAGAGGCTGTGGGCGAGGACGTCGTGGATCTCGCGGGCGATTCTGGCCCGCTCGGCGAGGGCCGCGGACTCGGCCTCGGCGGCTCTCGCGGCCCGCTCCTGGTCGAGGAGCCGCTGCGCGTTGCCGCGGGCTTCCGCGTCCAGCCGCAGGATGTAGCCGGCAAGGGCCATGCCCGCCACCGAGGCGGCGGTGGTGAGCCAGACGTCGTTGTTGAAGGCGGAGTACGCGGCGAGTCCCGCCGAGGTCACCGGGGTCGCGGCCGCGAGCGGGAGCCGCTCCAGGGCGGTGATCCCGCAGCCGCACCAGAGGACGAGGGCGAGTGCCCTGAACCCCGTTGCCTCGGCGGCCACCGCGATGCCCATGAGCGCGGCCAGCAGGAGCATGGAGGGCAGCAGCCGGTGCCAATAGGTGGCGCGGAAGAAGGCCCAGGCGAGGAAACCGGCGGCGAAGACGCCCGCGAGCGCGGCGATTCCGGTCCAGACACCGACGTGCTTCCGGTTGTACGCGCCCCACAGCAGCAGGGCGATCACCAGGGCCCTGACGGCCCAGGCGAGCAGGCGGCGGGGGCGGGTGGTTCCGGCGCGGCCGAGCGCTTCTTTCGAGGGCCACCGCGTCCAGGCGTTCTCGGTCACACGCGCTCCTCTCCCGCGGGCCTGCCGTCACCGTACGCCGCTGCGAGGCGGCTCGTGGGGCCGAGGGGCTGGGTGGTCGGGGGTGTACGGACGGCGAGAGTGCTCGCGCGCCAGGTGAGGATTCCCGCGCGGACCAGCAGGGAGGCGGCGAAGCCGAGGAGCAGGGCGGAGCTGTGCTGGTGCAGGCCGAGCGCGGCTCCGACGGCGAAGACGCCGACGCGCAGGACGATGCCGGCGATCCAGACGGCGGCGCTCGCCCTGGTGCCCTTGCTCCACACGGCGCCGTCCGGCTCCGTCCAGACGCGGGTGGTCCAGGCCCAGCCCGCGCCCATGGCCAGGCCGATGAGGAGCTCCACGGCGAGCAGTGCGGCGGACCCGACACGGTGGTGTGCGTCGAGGACGCCGGGCTCGCGCAGCGCTATGACGCCGAGGATCAGGGGCAGCAGCCACCAACGGCGGTCCGTGTCGATCGGGCGGGCGCGGAACTGCCGTACCAGCACGAGCGCGACGACGGCCACGATCACCAGCGCGTTGGCGAGCCCCACCATCAGATCCTCCGTGAGCGAGAAGTCGGGTGCCGGGAGCGAGCGCTGCCCGACGCTCCGAAGTTACGGAAAATCCCAGGCCGGGAGATCGGAGCCGGGGTGGATCACAGGTGGAGATCTTGGCTGACCGACCTCCACCCATGGGTGGAGATGGATCGGGGTCGGCCCCCGCCGGAGGGGTCGTCCCTCGCCGGAGGAGGCCGGCCCTCGCCGGAGGGGCCGGCACGTATTCGATCGATCTCGCACGGAGTGGGTTCCGGGGCCCGGCCCCGGTGCCTGACTTGTCGGGCTCGGCCCGGCGCGGCGGCTGGAACGGGCTGGTGGGCGGGGGGCTTGGGTTTGAGGGACGGGTCGGAGGGACTGACACGGGTGACCGGCCGGGGGCGGCGGCGTGGGCCGGCTGCGACAAGGTGAACGGGCCGGGTGAGCTGCCGCGCGGCCCCGCCGGACCGCCCCGCCACTCCCTGGAGGATGAGCCGACGAAAGGTCGCGTCGGCGCCGAGACCCAGCCTGCGGCTGCCGCCGGACTCCGACGCGTGGCGGGCACGGCCGGCCCAGGGCGGGCCGCCTGTGCTGAGGCAGAGGCAGCCCGCCCAGGTCGCGGACCCCCGGCCCCGTCCCGCGGCATGGCCCAACGCGAACCGTGGGGCGGAGCCGATGGACAAGCCTGTGGGGGCGGGCGAGCCCGGGGCGGCAACAGCCGACGTGCGGGCAGCCAGGAGAGGCCGAGGCGGGGAAGATCAGCCAGGCCGCACGAGGCCGTTCGAACACCTCGCCTGCCCTATCGAGCCGGATACCGAGCCGGATCGCGGCCGACAGACCTCGCCCTGCCGCCGACCGGGCTCGGCCGGGCTCGGTCCATGGCTCCGACACCGAGTCGCACCAGGCGCGTCCGGCCCCGGCTCGGTACGGGCCCGGATCCGATGACCGCGCCGCGGACCCGTCCGAGCCCCCTCCTGGCACGGCTCCTGGCCAACCGACCCGCGCCAGGGCCGCCGAAGCGAACGAGAACTCAGGTCCAGGCCACCCCGCCTCCACCCGAGCCCCGTCTCTCCACCGGCCCGGAAGCGACTGCGCCGCACCGGTCCGCACCTACCCGGCCCGAAGCACCGCAGCCGCCCCGGCCCTCTCCGGAGCCGGCCCAGCGCACCCCGCCACAGCGGCGCGCTTCGGCCGGGCCCTCGAACCCGCCCCACCCCAGGCAGCGTCAGGCGTCGATGCGGGAACGGTCCAGTGTCGCCGCCGAGCCGGAGATGAACTCCTTGCGAGGGGCGACGTCGTTGCCCATCAAGAGGTCGAATACCTGTTCGGCGGCTTCGAGGTCGGAGAGGTTGATGCGGCGCAGGGTGCGGTGGCGGGGGTCCATGGTGGTCTCGGCCAGCTGGTCGGCATCCATCTCGCCGAGGCCCTTGTAGCGCTGGATGGAGTCCTTGTAGCGGATGCCCTTGGTCTGGAACTCCATGAGCTTGTCGCGCAGCTCGCGGTCGGAGTACGTGTAGACGTACTTGTCCTGCCCCTTCTTCGGCTGGACGACCTCGATGCGGTGCAGCGGCGGCACCGCGGCGAAGACACGCCCCGCCTCGACCATGGGCCGCATGTAGCGCTGGAACAGCGTGAGCAGCAGGCAGCGGATGTGGGAGCCGTCCACATCGGCGTCGGTCATCATGATGATCTTGCCGTAGCGGGCCTGGTCGATGTCGAAGGTGCGGCCCGAGCCGGCTCCTATGACCTGGATGATCGCGCCGCACTCGGCGTTCTTGAGCATGTCCGTCACGGACGAGCGCTGCACGTTGAGGATCTTGCCGCGGATCGGCAGCAGGGCCTGGAACTCGGAGTTCCGCGCCAGCTTGGCCGTACCGAGCGCGGAGTCGCCCTCGACGATGAACAGCTCGCTGCGGTCGACGTCGTCGCTGCGGCAGTCGGCGAGCTTGGCCGGCAGGGACGAGGACTCCAGGGCGGTCTTGCGCCGTTGCGCGTCCTTGTGCTGGCGGGCCGCGACACGCGTCCGGGCCGCCGCGACCACCTTCTCCATGACGACCCGCGCCTGGGCGGCCGCGTCCCGCTTGGTGGCGGTCAGGAACGCCTTCAGCTCCTTGGTGACCACCTGGTTCACGATGCGGCGGGCCGCCGAGGTGCCGAGGACCTCCTTGGTCTGTCCCTCGAACTGCGGCTCGGCCAGGCGCACGGTGACGACGGCGGTCAGACCCTCCAGGGCGTCGTCCTTGACGATGTTGTCCTCGGCCACGCGCAGCAGCTTCTTGGCGCGCAGCACGTCGTTCATCGTCTGGGTGAGGGCCTGCTCGAAGCCGGAGACATGGGTGCCGCCCTTGGGGGTGGCGATGATGTTGACGAAGGACCGCAGGGTCGTGTCGTAGCCCGTGCCCCAGCGCAGCGCGACGTCGACGCCCAGTTCGCGGGCGACCTCGGTCGGGGTCATCTGGCCGTGCTCGTCCAGGACGGGAACGGTCTCCTTGAAGGTGCCCCTGCCGGAGAAGCGGAGCACGTCGCACACCGGCTTGTCGTTCGCCAGGTACTCGCAGAACTCGCTGATGCCGCCGTCGAAGCGGAAGGACTCCTCGCCCTTGCTGCCGCCCTCGCCGAGGCCGTACTCGTCACGTACGACGATGGTCAGACCGGGCACCAGGAAGGCGGTCTGCCGGGCGCGCTGGTGCAGCGTGTCCAGGGAGAGCTTGGCGTCCTTCAGGAAGATCTGCCGGTCCGCCCAGTAGCGCACACGTGTGCCGGTGCGGGTCTTGGGGATCTTCTTGGACTTGCGCAGACCGCTCTTGGCCTCGAACTTCGCGTCCGCGCCGGCGCCCGCGAAGGCGCCCGGCTGGCCACGCCGGAAGCTGATGGCGTGGGTGGAGCCGCTCCGGTCCACCTCGACGTCGAGACGGGCGGAGAGGGCGTTGACCACGGAGGCGCCGACGCCGTGCAGGCCGCCGGAGGCGGCGTACGAGCCGCCGCCGAACTTGCCGCCCGCGTGGAGCTTGGTCATGACGACCTCCACGCCGGACAGGCCGGTCTTGGGCTCCACGTCCACGGGGATGCCACGGCCGTTGTCGCGCACCTCTACGGACGCGTCGTCGTGGAGGATCACCTCGATGTGGTCGCAGTAGCCGCCGAGGGCCTCGTCCACCGAGTTGTCGATGATCTCCCACAGGCAGTGCATGAGACCGCGGCTGTCGGTCGAGCCGATGTACATGCCGGGGCGCTTGCGCACGGCTTCGAGGCCCTCAAGGACGAGCAGGTGCCGCGCGGTGTAGTTGGAACCGTCCCGGTCTGCTCCTGCCAGCAGCGCTGTGGACGGCACGGACGTATCGGCGGTCACGCGGTTCGCTCCTCGCTGAATTTCAGGTTGCCCCCTCCTGGGTAAGGGGGTGGCTTCGGTCGCCCGTCAGAGGGTACCGATGCCTGGTAGAGCCGGTGTAACGCCACCCTCGTCGGCTACTCAGCCTAGTCCAGGGTCGCAAACACGTTCGATCCCTCGATGGGGTGAAGTACATATCACGTTCCCTTGGAGGCATGAACCATTTAGGCTCCGGGCACGTCCTCATGAACAACCGGCAACCCGGCCGGGAGGATCGAGATACTAGACAGCGCGAACCCGTAAGCAGACTTGACACGCACTACGGCACATTCGCCGCCAACCGGCAGCAGACAGCCGCCCCGGAAAGATTTTTTCGAGGAAAAGCCACGAGCGGGAACGTTTTCGGGCTGGTTGGATGTTGACCCTGGTACGACAGCTCGTCGAGCTAGAGAAGAGGCGACGTGACTACTGTTCTGACCCCCGCGAGCCCGCTGACGGCCGCTGATCGCTGCGACCGCTGCGGCGCCCAGGCATACCTGCGCGTCGTCCTGCTCAGCGGCGGAGAGCTGCTCTTCTGCGCCCACCACGGTCGCAAGTTCGAGCCGGAACTCAAGAAGATCGCCGCTGAGATACAGGACGAGACGGAGCGGCTGACCTCCGCCCCGAGCAACGACTCCGACGAAGAGCGCTGAATCTCGCACATACGACGACGAGCCAGCCCCGGCACAGTCCGGTGGACGGGCGGCCGCCCCGGAGCGGCCGCCCGCGCTCGTATATCCGCGAACGCCCCACAAGGCCCTCAGGAGCTCCTGCGGGGCCTCTCGCGGGCTTTCCCGAGGGTTTGCCCGTCCCGGCCGTCGCCACCCGCCCCGAGGGCGCGTACGACCTCGGAGACACGGGTGTAGACACCGGGGCTCCCCGCCCGCCCGCATCCGCTGCCCCAGGACACGAGTCCGATCAGCCGCCCGCCGGCCACCAGCGGCCCGCCGCTGTCCCCCTGGCACGCGTCCGGACCTCCGGCGGTCTCTCCCGCGCAGAGCATGCTCCCGGCCCGGAACACGCCGTCCGGGCCACCCGGATAGGCACGGGTGCAGCGCTCGTCGGCGAGCACATGCACCTCGGCGGCATGGAGCCGGTGCGCGTAGGCGCCGCCGCCGGTCAGGTCGCCCCAGCCGGAGACCAGGGCCTTGGTGCCCGGTGTGTAGGCCGGGTCGCCCGGCCCCGCCATGCCGATGACCGCGCCCTGCGCCAAGGGCTCGGCGAGCGTGACGACGGCGAAGTCGCCGGAGTTCGTCGCGCTGTCGAAGCCCGGGTTGACCTGTACGTCCCGTACGGCGATCTCCTGGCCCTCGTCGGACAGCAGGTCCGTGCGGCCCGCGATGACCTTGAGGTCGCGCGCGCGGTCGGGCGGCGCTCCGAGGACGTCGTCGTTCATGCAGTGGGCGGCCGTGAGCACCGTGGTACGGGCGATCGCCACCCCGCCGCAGAACTGGCCCGCCCGGGTGCCTCCGAACCGGTCACGGCTGGAGAGCGCCACCGTCCACGGGGCCTGCGAGACGTCGATGGGAAAGCCCCCCACGACCACGCTCCGAGCCGCCGCGGGCGACGCCAGGGACGCGCTCACCAGGGGTATGGCGGTCACGGTGGCCGCCAGGGCGAGCGGCCGGATCAACGCACGGACAGCGGAACGACGCATGCTGACTCCTCACTCAGGGTGGGAACTGGGAAACCCAGAGTGATCCACATGGTCACGGCTCGCAGCACGAAGGCCCGGCTCCCACGAGGGGGAGCCGGGCCTTCGGCGTCGTACGACCGGACTCGCCGACCGGAGCGGCGGACTAGTCGAGGTAGTCGCGCAGCACCTGGGAGCGCGACGGGTGGCGCAGCTTCGACATGGTCTTGGACTCGATCTGGCGGATGCGCTCACGCGTCACGCCGTAGACCTTGCCGATCTCGTCCAGGGTCTTCGGCTGGCCGTCGGTGAGGCCGAAGCGCATGGAGACGACGCCGGCCTCGCGCTCGGAGAGGGTGTCGAGGACAGAGTGCAGCTGCTCCTGGAGGAGCGTGAAGCTGACGGCGTCGGCGGGGACGACGGCCTCGGAGTCCTCGATGAGGTCACCGAACTCGCTGTCGCCGTCCTCACCCAGGGGGGTGTGCAGGGAGATGGGCTCGCGACCGTACTTCTGGACCTCGATGACCTTCTCCGGGGTCATGTCGAGCTCCTTGGCCAGCTCCTCCGGGGTGGGCTCGCGGCCCAGGTCCTGGAGCATCTGGCGCTGCACGCGGGCGAGCTTGTTGATGACCTCGACCATGTGCACCGGGATACGGATGGTGCGGGCCTGGTCGGCCATGGCGCGGGTGATCGCCTGACGGATCCACCAGGTGGCGTACGTGGAGAACTTGTAGCCCTTGGTGTAGTCGAACTTCTCGACGGCACGGATCAGACCGAGGTTGCCCTCCTGGATGAGGTCCAGGAAGAGCATGCCGCGGCCGGTGTAGCGCTTGGCCAGGGAGACCACCAGACGGAGGTTGGCCTCCAGCAGGTGGTTCTTGGCGCGACGACCGTCCTCGGCGATGATCTCCAGCTCGCGCTTGAGCTTCGGGGCGAGCTTGTCGGCGTTCGCGAGCTTGTCCTCGGCGAACAGGCCGGCCTCGATGCGCTTGGCGAGCTCGACCTCCTGCTCGGCGTTGAGCAGGGGGACCTTGCCGATCTGCTTCAGGTAGTCCTTGACCGGGTCGGCGGTGGCGCCGGCCGCGGCGACCTGCTGCGCGGGCGCGTCGTCCTCGTCCTCGTCGGAGAGGACGAAACCGGCGCTCTCGGCACCCTCGGGCTCGTCGCCGACCTTGGTGTCCTCAAGGACCTCGTCCTCAAGGATCTCGGCGTCGTCCTTCTTGCCCGTGGTCTTCTTGGCCGCGGTCTTCTTGGCCGTGGTCTTCTTGGCAACCGCCTTCTTGGCGGTCGTCTTCTTGGCCGCGGCCTTCTTGGCCGGCGAGGCCTCCTCGGCGGGATCGGCCGGGACGGCGGACGCCGCGGGGGCGGCCGTGGTGGCGGTGGCCTTCCTGGTGGTCACCGTCTTCGCCGCGACCGTCTTGGTGGCGGTGCGCTTGGCCGGGCTCTTCGCTGCGACGCTCTTTCGGGTGCGCTTGGGCTCTGCTGCACTGACCATCAGCGTCACACCCTCTTCCTCAAGGATCTGGTTGAGGCTGCGCAGTACGTTCTTCCACTGAGTGGCCGGAATCTGGTCAGCTTCGAAGGCCCGACGCACATCGTCGCCGGCGATCTGCCCCTCAGCCTTTCCCCGCTCAATGAGCGCCATGACAGAGACGGACTCGGCGATCTCCGGCGGGAGCGTACGGGATGTGCTGGCCGACACGAACAACCTCTCGGAACGTTGGAAAACGACTTCCGGCACCGTCCATTGCGGACGGCAACCGACCACCGGCCTGGGGATGGGCCGACGGCGCGGGCGCGGGCCGGGAAGATGCACAGCGCCATGCATGGCGTCCGTATTCCCTCCGCGGCTGTCACCTCTTAGGTCATCGCGCTGTTCCCCTGAGTGTTACGCCCATTCTGCGTGGCCCGAGTCACACCCCGTAAGCGAACAAAGACGGGCAGATGTGAACGAAAGAGATCGTTCGCCGCACCGCCGGACCCCACCGGACTCCTGGGGATCCGGCGGGGTCCGGTGGGCTCCGGCGGTGACGGGGACGACGACCGGCACCCGGCCCGGCACACCGTGGGAACCGCGGGGACGCCGCACACCGACGACCGCACCGCCCGCGGGGCGGTCAGTGCTCGCGCGGGGCGGGAACCACCCGCTCCACCTCGGGCTGGGCGGTGAGCAGCTGGCGCATGGCGGTCTCCGCCGCGCCGCCGTCGCCGGTGCCGAGGGCGTCGACGATCCGGGCGTGCTGGGCGAGGGAGGCGTCGTTCGGCCGGTCGCAGGCCGTGACCGGGCCGCCGGAGACCTGGAGGGCGGCGCCGACGATGCCGGAGAGGTGCTCCAGCATGCGGTTGCCCGCGATCTGGATGAGCAGCCCGTGGAACTCGGTGTCGGCGCGCGAGTAGGTGAGCGCGTCGCCCTGCGCCATGGCGTGGCCCATGATCTCGACCATGTCGGACAGGCGCTGCTGCACCTCCTCGCGGCCGTGCCCGGCGGCGAGGCGGGCGGCGAGCGGCTCGATGGTCCAGCGCAGCTCGCTGAGCTCGCGACGCTGGTCGTCGCGCTGGGGGCCGAAGGCCCGCCACTCGATGATGTCCGGGTCGAGGAGGTTCCAGTCGCTGACCGGGCGCACCCGCGTGCCGACGTTGGGCCGGGCGCTCACCAGGCCCTTGGCCTCCAGGACGCGGAGGGACTCGCGGACGACGGTGCGGGAGACCTCGAAGCGCTGGCCGATCTCCTCGGGCACCAGCGGCCGGTCCGCGCCCAGGTCGCCCGAGACGATCATCTGACCGAGCTGCTGGACGAGTTGCCCGTGCAGCCCGCGTCCGCGGCTGCCCGCGGCGCGCCGGCCGACCCGGCCCAGCTCGGATTCCCCTCCGTCCCAGGCGGGCGCTCCGACGCGGTCGCCCACCGGGGCGTCGCCATAGGAGTAGCGGTCGAGTTCGCCCGGACCGACCAGACCGGAGTCGGTGGAACGGGCGGCGGTCATCATGGTGTGCGCAAGGGTACTCACGAGTCCTTTGTCGGCGTCGGCTCCAACTCCCTTGAGGTCTTTGGTGAAAAGCACACGAAAGGGTGATCGCTCACCCCGTCGCAATTGACGCCTTATCGGAAAGAAACGGGCTGCCCACGGGGAGTTGTGGGCACAAGCGGCATCAGAACCGTAAGAGCCGCGGTCATCACGCCCTGCTGCGCAAGGTCGTGAACAGATACGCGCACAGCAGTGCCGCCAGGGACAACGCCATTGCGCCACCCACGGGTTGGACGAGTACGCGCACCACCGCGAGCAGGTACCGGTCCCCGCCGAACGGCCACTGGAGCAGGAACACCTCCCGCATCCGCACCGGCAGATCGGCCGCCGTCCGCACGGCCGGACCCCGGAACGCCGAGTGCATGAGGGGCACGACGGCCACGGGTACGGCGAGGACGGCGGCGAGTCCTCCCGAGGTGGACCGGAAGACACCGGCCGCGAGCACCCCGGCCCAGGCACACCCGACGACGAGTCCGAACCAACTCGCGGCCATCGGAAGCCAGTCGTCGGGGACCTGCGTGAGGTCCCGTCCGTAGACGAGGTAGAGGGCCTCGGCGTCGCAGCCCGTGGTGAGGAGGGCGAGCAGTACCGCGGTGACTCCGGAGACGACGAGTTTCGCGGCCAGCAGCCCCAGCCGGCGGGGCACGGTGCCGCGGTCGGCCGCGAGGGCGGGGTGACGGAACTCGTCCCCGAAGGCCAGCGCCCCGAGCAGCCCCGCCGCCAGTGCCGTGGGCGGCAGCGGCAGCTCCCGCGGCCACGCCGCGAACAGCCGCGCCTGCGGGGTGTGGCCGATCCCGGCCAGCGCCACGGCGGTGAGGACGGACAGCACGAGCGCGGCGCCGCAGATCAGGAACCCGGTGCCGACGCCCGCGGCCCGCCGGATCTCGTAGCGCAGGGGGCGGAGGGGGGTGGGGGCGGAGCGGACGGAGATGGGGGGCGGGAGGGGGGAGAGTGCGTCGAAGGCGCGGGTGCCGCCGGTCCGGCCGTCGGGGTCCGCCGCCCCCGGCCGGCGGATGGCCGGCTTCCGGGCTCCGGGGAGGAGGGTGCGCAGGGCGGAGATGCGTGCGGCGGCGGCGCGGGCGGGAGCGGTGGTCGTGGGGGCCGTGGGCGTGGGCGTGGCGCGCGTGGAGGCGGTTTCCGGCTTTCCGGGGCGGCGGGGAGGCGCGGTTCCCGCACCGAACGCCACGCCGCTTCCGGCTCGGAGCGGGGTCTCGGCGGATCCGGTCGACGAGACCGAGGCGATCCGGTTGTCCGGGTCGCCGGGCAGAGACGACGGCAGCGGTGACTTCTGCGGGGTGGGGGCTGGGGCAGGGCGCTCGGCGCGCGTGGTGGTGGGCGAGTCGGGCGCGGAGAAGCCGAAGACGGTCCTTTCGCGCTCCGAGGTCGCACGGCCCGACGCCTGGCCCGGTGCGGTCGGCACGCGCTCGGGCGGCGCGCCGACCGCACTCGTTCCGGGTCCCATGTCGCCCAGTTCGTCGGCGAGTTGGTGGACGAGGATGCCATGGCGGAAGGCCGTGTCGCCGATGACCGCGGTCGTGGTGCCGTACACGGAGAGGTGGTTGCCGCCCTCGCGTACGACCTCCACGGAACGGCGGCCGGTGCGGGCCTCCTTGGCGAGTGCGGCGGCGAGGCGCCCGGCGTGCGGGCTGCGCACGGCCACGCGCGGGCGCAGCCGGGTGCGCGCGAACTCCCCCGCCTCCTGGTCGGCGACGAGCCGGCCGGCGTCGAGGGTGACCACCCGGTCCGCGACGCGCGCGGCCTCCCTCGGGTCGGCCGTGGTCGTCAGCACGGTGCCGCCCTGGTCGGCGTGGGCGCGCAGCATGCCGTACAGCCACTGCGCCTCACCGGGGGAGAGATCGCCGGCCGGATCGTCCAGGACGAGCGTGTGCGGGTCGGGCAGCAGGGCGCACGCCAGGCCGAGCCTGCGGTCCATGCCGCGCGAGAGCGTGCCGAGCCGTTCCTCGCGGAAGCTGACGAGGCCGACCGCTTCGAGGACCTCGTCGGCACGGCGCGCCGGGACGCCCGAGGCCGCGCACAGCATGCGCAGATGACCGCGGACCGAGCGGGCCGGGTGCCCCGGCACGTCGCCGAGGAGCACGCCGACCTCGCGCGCCGGATGGGCGATCCGGTACAGGGGCCGCCCCCTGAAGTAGGCGATGCCGCGACCCGGTTGCAGGGCGAGCATCAGCCTCAGCGCCGTGGTCTTGCCCGCGCCGACGGTGCCCAGGAGCACGGTGATCTGTCCGGCACGCGCTTCGAAGGAGACGTCGTCGACGGCAGGCGGCCGCGCCTTGCGGGAGGTACTGGTCAGTCCGAAGGCTTGGATCACCTGCAGCAAGATAGCGTGCGATGTCCTGTTTTTTGATGTATGGGAGGTTTTGGCGACGAGTGCCACGCCCCCGCGCAGGTCCCTGTCCACCGTTCGACGCAACAGCGGCCCGGCCACCCCGGCCGCGGCCGGGCTCCGCGCCGGTCAGACCTCGGGACGCAGCATCGGCGGATTGAGCAGCGTGGCCCCACCGGCCCGGAAGAGCTGGGCCGGGCGGCCACCCTGGCGTGTGGTCGTGCCTCCTGTCGGAACGAGGAATCCCGGGGTCCCGGTGACCTTGCGGTGGAAGTTACGCGGGTCGAGGACCACCCCCCACACCGCCTCGTACACCCGGCGCAACTCCCCGACCGTGAACTCCGGCGGGCAGAACGCGGTGGCCAGCGACGAGTACTCGATCTTGGAGCGGGCCCGCTCCACGCCGTCGGCGAGGATCCGGGCGTGGTCGAAGGCCAGCGGTGCGACGGGTTCGCCGTCGCGGCCGTGACCGCCCTGCTGGAGCAGTTCCTCGACCGGGGCCCAGCGCGCGTTGCTGGCGTCGCCTCCCGCGCGGGGTGCGGGCAGGTCGGGGGCGAGCGCGAGGTGCGCGACGCTGACCACGCGCATCCGCGGGTCCCGATCGGGGTCTCCGTAGGTGGCGAGCTGCTCCAGGTGCGCCCCGTTGTCCTGTGCGGGGGCCGAGGGGTCGTGCGCGTGCAGCCCGGTCTCCTCCACCAGCTCGCGTGCCGCCGCCTGGTTCAGGTCCTCGTCGGCCCGTACGAAGCCGCCGGGCAGCGCCCACCGTCCCTGGAAGGGCGACTCGCCCCGGCGCACCGCCAGCGCGCACAGCGCATGACGGCGAACGGTCAGCACGACCAGGTCCACGGTGACGGCGAAGGGCGGAAAGGCTGACGGGTCGTAGGGCATGCCGCGATCATAGTCGTCTGCCTGACGATAAACACGCCCTTCGCCGGTCGCAGCGATGGCGCTTCCGCTTCGTCGCGTTATGGGCGTCGGGTCGGCTCCCGGCCGCTTCAGGGCGTGGTCTCCTCCGTTCCCTTGGTGTGCGTACGGGTGCCGGCCGGGTGCCGGGTGCCTGGGCGCTGGGGCCGGCCGGCGGCCGGTCCGGGGGCCGGCGGGCGGCGCTGTCCGGGCACGCGGGCGGCGCGGGGACCGTCGCCCAGGGTGGCGACGGCGGACCTCAGCCGGCGGCGTCGGCGGATCCGCGCGGCCGGATCCGACTCGCCGGCCGGTGCCGGGTCCGCAGGTGCCGGGTCCGCAGGTGCCGGGTCCGCCGGATTCCCGGTCGCCGCGGGCTTCGCGGGCGCCGCGGGCTTCGCGGGCGCTGTGGCCGGTGCCTTCTCGGTCCGGTCCACTCGCAGGCAGCGGCGGATCGACTCCACGTCGATCCCCTCGTTGCACGCCTGGTGGAGGAGGCGGGCGAAGAGGTAGTCGGGGTCGGCGCCCATCGCCATGGCCAGGGCCTCGCGGGCTTCGAGTTCGTCGCCCGTGGACAAGGCGACCCAGCCGGCCAGGGTCAGCGCGGGGGCGGCGTGTTCGCCGTAGGGTCCGACGCAGCGGCGGGCGAGGGCGCGCCAGAGCCGCAGTGCCGGGGCCGCCTCGTCGCCCTCCATCCACGCGGCGGCGCGGTCGCGGGTGTTGCGGTCCTGGAGGCCGAGGATCAGCCGGGCCGCCTCGTCGTGCCCGATCAGACCGTCGTCGCGCAGGTCGGCCGGAAGCGCGCCGGCGACCGGGGTGGCCGCGGCGAGGCGGTGGAGGAGCCGCTCGGCGAGGACGACGGTCTCCTCGGCCACCTCCGCGCGGCCCGCCTCGTCGAGGATGCGGGGCACCAGGGCCACGCCCGCCGCGTCGAGGGCGGCCTCCTGCTCCCGTGCCGCGGCGGCCTCCCAGGGCTGGAGCCGGGCGCGCAGCTCCTTGAGGGTGCCCCGGACCTGGATACCGGCGTAGGTGGCCGCGGCCGCGAGGACGGAGGTGCCGGGCAGGCCCATCGGCGTACCGTCCTCGGGACAGCAGTCCTCGACGGGGCAGCAGTACGACCAGTAGCGGCCGTCGGAGATGCACAGGGCCTCGATGACCGGCACGTCGAGGTCGCCGCACTGGATGCGCAGCAGGTGGACGAGGCGGGCGAGCCGGCGTTTGACGTCCCGGCCGCGCTCTCCCGGGGTGGGTTCCTGGCAGACGTAGGCCACCAGCTGTTCGGGCTTGGCGCCCCGCCGTTCGCTGCCGGTCACCAGGCCCCGGGCCAGTTGCCGCGCGGCCTCCTCCCAGTCCTCCTCGTGCGCGGGGATGCCGAGGCGGGCCCGGCCGCCGAACCTGCCCTTGCCTCCGCTGTCGTGCAGGGCGACCAGGACCATGCTGTCCTCCGGCCGGTAACCCAGCAGGTAGGGCAGGGCGTCGGCCAGTTCGGCCGGGGTGCGCAGGGTGACCTGCGCGGTGGATTCGCTGTGATTCGTCATGCGCCGACGATCTCGCGGATCCCGCGAGTCCGCTCGGGCCTGTGGATAAGTCGAATCAGGGACACGACAAGCCACTGCGGTTGTCCACAGATCCGCCTCCGGCCCGCCCGTTCGTCGGTCCCGTCCTGTTGTATGGAACGCATGGAGCACGAGCACACGAGCAACGCGGATCTCCGGGCACGGGCGGACGCCGTCCTCGCCCGGCTCGTCGGGGACGCCACGGGCGCCGCCCGGCTGCGCGAGGACCAGTGGCGGGCGATCGAGGCGCTGGTCGCCGAGCGGCGCCGAGCACTGGTCGTGCAGCGCACGGGATGGGGCAAGTCCGCGGTGTACTTCGTGGCGACCTCGCTGCTGCGGGCTCGGGGCAGCGGGCCCACGGTGATCGTCTCGCCGCTGCTCGCGCTCATGCGCAACCAGGTGGAGGCGGCGGCCCGCGCCGGCATCCACGCCCGGACCATCAACTCGTCGAACACCGAGGAGTGGGAGGACGTGCAGGCCGCGATCGCCGCCGGCGAGGTCGACGTCCTGCTCGTCTCGCCGGAGCGCCTCAACAACCCCGACTTCCGCGACCAGGTCCTGCCCAAGCTGTCCGCGGCGACCGGCCTGCTGGTCGTGGACGAGGCGCACTGCATCTCCGACTGGGGCCACGACTTCCGGCCCGACTACCGGCGGCTGCGCACCATGCTCGCCGACCTCCCGCCCGGCGTCCCCGTGCTGGCCACCACCGCCACGGCCAACGCCCGGGTGACCGCCGACGTCGCCGAGCAGCTGGGGACCGGCGGCGGCTCCGACGCCCTGGTGCTGCGCGGCCCGCTGGACCGGGAGAGTCTGAGTCTCGGCGTGCTGCGGCTCCCCGACGCGGCGCACCGGATGGCCTGGCTCGCCGACCATCTCGACGACCTGCCGGGCTCCGGCATCGTCTACACCCTCACCGTTGCCGCCGCCGAGGAGGTCGCCGCGTTCCTGCGGCAGCGCGGCCACACCGTCGCGTCGTACACCGGCAGGACGGAGAACGCCGATCGGCAGCAGGCGGAGGACGACCTGCTCGCCAACCGCGTCAAGGCGCTGGTCGCCACCTCCGCGCTCGGCATGGGTTTCGACAAGCCCGACCTCGGCTTCGTGGTCCATCTCGGCTCGCCCGCCTCCCCCATCGCCTACTACCAGCAGGTGGGCCGCGCCGGCCGCGGTGTGGAGCACGCGGAGGTGCTACTGCTGCCGGGCCGGGAGGACGAGGCGATCTGGGAGTACTTCGCCTCGCTCGCCTTCCCCGCCGAGGACCTGGTGCGGCGCACCCTGGACGTCCTCGCCCGCGCGGCCGGACCGCTGTCGCTGCCCGCGCTGGAGCCGCTGGTCGAGCTGCGCCGCTCCCGGCTGGAGACCATGCTGAAGGTCCTCGACGTGGACGGTGCGGTGCGCCGGGTCAAGGGCGGCTGGCTCGCGACGGGTCAGCCGTGGTCGTACGACGCCGAGCGGTACGCGTGGGTGGCCCGGCAGCGCGCTGCGGAGCAGCAGGCGATGCGCGCGTACGCGAGCACCACCGAGTGCCGGATGGAGTTCCTGCAACGGCAGCTGGACGACGAGGGGGCCAAGCCGTGCGGCCGCTGCGACAACTGCGCGGGCCCGCGTTTCACCGCCGACGCCTCCCCGTCGGCGCTCGACGCGGCGCGCAGCGATCTGGGGCGCGCGGGGGTGGAGGTGGAGCCCCGGCGGATGTGGCCGACCGGGTTGCAGGCCATCGGCATCGGTCTCAAGGGGCGTATCCCGGCCGGTGAACAGGCCGCCCCGGGGCGGGCGCTCGGCCGGCTCTCCGACATCGGCTGGGGCAACCGGCTGCGCCCGCTGCTCGCGCCGCAGACGCCGGACGCGCCCGTGTCGGACGACGTGGCGCGCGCCGTGATCGCGGTGCTGGCCGACTGGGCCAAGGGTCCGGGCGGCTGGGCGCCCGGGGTCGACGGGGCCCGGGCGAGACCGGTGGGAGTGGTCACCGTCGCCTCGCGCACCCGGCCCCGGCTCGTCCACTCGCTGGGCGAGCGGATCGCGGAGACCGGGCGACTGCCGCTGCTGGGGTCCGTGACGTACGACGAGAACGCGCCCCGGATGTCGCGCAGCAACAGCGCGCAACGGCTCAAGGCCCTCGACGGCGCGTTGACGGTGCCACCCGCCCTCGCGTCGGCGCTGGCCGAGGCCGACGGTCCGGTGCTGCTGGTCGACGACTTCACGGAGACCGGCTGGACCCTCGCGGTCGCGGCGCGGCTGCTCCGCCGCTCCGGTGCGAAGGGGGTGCTGCCGCTCGTCCTCGCCGTTCAGGGCTGACCTCGGTCACCGGAAGCCCCGCCCGCACGTCAGGGGGCCGGGGACCCGCCCCGGAGAGGTGCGGGCACGCCATGCGTCATCCGCCCGCCCCATGGGTAGGGATATAAGCCACGCACCATCCGATAACCGGCGGTGACCCCAATTGCTCGTTGCCGCATTCCAGTTCGACAGGAAGAATTGAGATCCGCTCCCCGCACGGCCTGTCCGTGATCCGGTTGGGCTTCGCTGCGGTGCGCGGTCCCCGAATCCGACCTCGCCCGCTGTGTGGGCGCGTAGCCGAAGGGAGGAACGTGACCTTCGGATTCGCCTCGTCCCCGGCGGCCTCGTTGTCGACGCCCACCTCTTCCGCCAGCCGGGTGCTGGAGCCGGCGGAGTGGGCCGCCGCCGGGATCCCGCTGCTGCGCAACCCCCGCGAGGTCGTCAGCGGACTGCACGCCCGGCATCATCCGCGGCCGTCCACGGCCGTCGTGGCCGTGCTCGACCCGGACGAACGGCTGTGCGCCAGCGCGTCGTTCCCCCGTCGGGCCGCCGCCCCGGCGGACGGCTGGATGTTCCGGAACGCGCTGCTGTCCCAGCTGCGCCGGGTCATACCGCACGACCTGCGCCGCCGTACTCCGGTCCGCACCGCCGTCCTGCTCTACTGCCGCGAGGGGGACGCGCGTTGGACCGAGGAGGACGGCGCGTGGATGTGGGGGCTGCGTGACGCCTGCACACTGCACGGGCTGCGGTGCGGGGCGTACATCACCCTGACCCATGACGGCTGGCAGGTGCTGGGCGAGGGGCGGGGTGGGCGCCGGCCCAACGCGCACTCGGAGCCGGAGCCATTCGCCACGGCGGATGCTCCGCCGCCCGCGCCTCGGACCGGGGGGCCGGTTTCCGAGGTGCTGCGTCGGGCGGCCGCGCGCTGAGGGTCGGCACCGGCGACGACCACACACCACCCGAGGCGTCCCGGCGCTGTCCCGGTGCCTCCCCGGAGGGGGTGCCCCGGCGACCGCCCTCCCCCGCGCTCGGCTTCGCTCGCGCGTCGGCGCCCCAACGCTCTGGGGACACCTGCCAGGTACCGGGCCCTTGAGGCGCCGACGGACGCGTGACCTGCCCGCGGCCAGGGCGACCGGTGCCGAGGCACGCGGTAGGCACGCAACAGGCGCGCCAGAACGCCGGACGGCACGCCGAAGGGCACACCGTGCGGTGCCCCTTCGGGCGGCTGCCCGTACCCGGTGCCCGGTGCCCGGTCAGACGCCCGCGGCCAGTGCCGAGTTGATCTGCTGCGGGTCGCCGCAGACGATCAGCAGGGCTTCGGCGCGGGAGTTGGCCAGCGGCAGGACGGTGGCGGCGGAGTCGGGGTCTCCGTTGAGGGCCACGACGACCACCGGACGGGACCCGGCACGGTCGGCGATGGCGGCGTCCGTGTAGAAGACGTCGTCACCGGCGTCGTGCTGCGCCCAGTAGGCGGCTTCGCCGAAGGACAGCTCGTGCTCGGCCCACGGGTGCTGGGCACCGGTGGTGATCACGAGCACGTCGCCGGGGGCGCGGCCCGAGTCCAGCAGCAGGTCGACGGCCTCTTCGGCGGCGTCGATCGCACCCCCGGCCGAGGCCGGGATCAGCTGGATCTGCGGACCGGCCGCGGCGGCGGTGGTGGCAGTGGCCGGGCCGGAGGGGCCGGGCTTGGCCGGAGCCACGTCACGCGGCGTGCGCTGCACCGGCGGCGTGGGCCGCTGAGGGCCGGGACGACCGGGGCGGGACGGCGCCGCGGGACGGGGTCCGGGTACGGGGCGAGGGGTCGGGGCGGTGCGGCCGCTGGCCGGCGTGACGCGGGGACCCTGGGCACTCTCGTGAATCTGAGGCTCCTCGGGAATGAGAGGCATGAGCTGATTTTTATCAAACGTTGAAGTGGCGCTGATGACGGGGTGGCACATCAGTGCGATCGGAACCGTCAGAAGTCGAAGCCGAGCTGACCCTCGATTTCCGGAACGCTTCCGTCCGCCCAGTTGCGGGCCTTCTTGAGATGCCGCCACTGGGGCAGCGCATCAAGATACGCCCACGACAAACGGTGGTGCGGGGTGGGGCCCCGCTCTTCCAGTGCGGCCTTGTGCACGGGCGACGGATACCCGGCGTTGTCCGCAAACCCGAAGTCTGCATGGTCGACAGCCAGTTCGGCCATCATTTTGTCGCGCTGAACCTTCGCGATCACCGAGGCCGCCGCGACGGCGACGCACGAGCGATCACCCTTGATCACCGTACGCACCCGCCAGGGGGCGCCGAGGTAGTCGTGTTTCCCGTCGAGGATCACGGCGTCGGGGCGGACCGGCAGGGCGTCCAGGGCGCGGACGGCGGCGAGCCGCAGCGCGGCCGTCATCCCCATGTCGTCGATCTCCTCGGGGGAAGCATGCCCCAGCGCGTAGGCCGTCACCCACGCCCGCAGGATCTCGTCCAGCGCGGTGCGCCGCTTGACGGTCAGCAGCTTGGAGTCGGTCAGACCCGCGGGCGGCCGGCGCAGTCCGGTGATCGCCGCGCAGACGGTGACGGGCCCGGCCCAGGCGCCGCGCCCCACCTCGTCGACACCGGCGATGACCTTCGCTCCGGTCGTGGCACGCAGGGAGCGCTCGACGGTGTGGGTGGGAGGTTCGTACGGCATGGCGCCCTTAGATTACGCCGCCGGGGGCACCGGCCGACACCCCGGTCGCCCTCACGGCGGCGGGAGTACCGGCCGGCCGGCCGCCGTACCGGAACCAGGGTCATCTGATTTGCGAGCGCACATCAACGGGCAGGGTCGCCGGTCGACCGCGGAGACCCGCGGGAGAAGGACCACGGGTCGCACCCGAACGCCCCCAACCCCTCCGTCCCGCACATGGATTGCCTGGGAGGCAAGTCCTCGCCGATCGCACCGACTCCACCCGCTCCACACCCCACCTCGTCAGGGGGTCGCACCCGCGATTCACACGGCGTCCTCCGGGGCGAGTGTCTGGTTCACCTCCCTCAGTCTCGTGATCTCGTCCCTGATCGGTTGCAGCACCTCGTCCAGCTCCGCGCGGCTGAAGCGCGGCGTGATGTGTTGGTGGCAGTTCCAGCTGAGGCCCTCGACGGTGATGGTGACGAGCCGTTCCAGGCGGCCGTCGGTACGCGGCCGGGCAAGGCGGCCGGCGAGTGCGGGCGCCTCGTCGGCGTCCTGCCAGCGCGCGCGGCCGAAGAGTTTCAGCCGGGCCCGGTAGGCGTAGTCCATCAGGAACAGGGCGACCTTGTCGTTGTGCCGCAGGTTGCCCGTGGTGATGAACTGCCGGTTGCCGCCGACGTCGGCGAAGGCGAGCGTGTGCTCGTCCAGGACGTGGAGGAAGCCGGGCGGGCCCCCGCGGTGCTGGATGTAGGGCCAGCCGGTCTCGCTGACGGTGGCCATGTAGAAGCTGTCGCGTTCGGCGATGAACTGCTGCTCCACCGGCCCCAGCGGGTCGGGCTCGTCGGGTCCGTCCAGTTGCCGCAGCATGGCGTGGGCGCTGCCGTTGCGTTCCTGGACGCCCCTGACCGAGTCGGTGTAGGCGATGCGGGCGAAGCGGGTCATGGGCGCGTCTCCGTTGCCTTCGGCCTCCGTCCGGCCTGCGGGCGGCTCAGTGGCCGGGGTGGAGGAGGAGTTTGCCGGTGGTGGTGCCGGACTGGAGGTCGGCGTGTGCCTCGGCGGCCCGGTCGAAGCCGTACCGGCCGCCGATCGCGGTCTTCAGCACGCCCTCCCGCAGCCAGCGGAAGACGTCGGCGGCGCGTGCGGTCAGCTCGTCGGGGTCGGAGGCGTGGTCGACGAGGGTGGGACGGGTGAGGAACAGCGAGCCGCGGGGCGCGAGGGACTGCGGGTCGAACGGCGGTACGGGCCCGGAGGCGGCGCCGACCAGGACGAACGTGCCGCGCGGCCGCAGCGCGGCGAGCCCCGCCTCGAAGGTGTCCCTGCCGATGCCGTCGTAGACGACGTCCGCTCCCCTGCCGTCGGTGTGGTCGAGGACCCGCCGGGTCAGCTCGCCGGGATCGCCGCCGCGGACGATGACGTGGTGGGTGCCGGCCGCCTCGGCCGCGGCCGCCTTGCCGGGCGCGGAGACGGTACCGATGACGCGCGCGCCGCGGCGGACCAGCAGTCGCACCAGGTGCTGTCCGAGGCCGCCGGCCGCGGAGTGGACGAGCGCGGTCTCGCCCGGGGCCGCCCGGTAGGTGGACGTCGTCAGATAGTGGGCGGTCAGTCCCTGGAGCATGGTCGCGGCGGCGTCGGCGTCCGGGATGTCGTCGGGGACGCGGACCGCGGCGCGGGCGGGGACCGCGACGAGTTCGGCGTAGGAGGCGGGGGCCGCGCACCAGGCGACGCGGTCGCCGGGCCGGAAGCCGGTGACGTCGGCGCCGGTCGCGAGGACGGTGCCGGCGCCCTCGCTGCCCGGGACGAAGGGGGCGCGCAGCGCGGCGCGGCCCTCGCGTTCGTAGACGTCCTTGTAGTTGATCCCGGCGGCGGCGAGACGGACCAGCAGCTCGCCGGGACCCGGTCGCGGGTCCGGGCGGTCGGTCTCGGTCAGGACCTCGGGGCCGCCGTGCCGCTCGGCCACTACTGCGCGCATGGGAACACTCCTTGCTGATGGGGATCGGTAGACGAGAGTGAAGGTGATCGGGGTGCGGAGCCGGAGGGGGTCGGGCCGCGACGCCGGAGGTGGCCGGGCCGCGGACGAGGGGCGGGGCCGCGCCGTCGGGTGTCCGTCCGGCACGGCCCCGCTGGGTCGGAGGCGGGTCAGGCGGTCTCCTTGCGCGGCACGTAGCGGACGCTGAGGGCGATGATGGCGAAGAAGCAGACGGCCACCAGGACGACACTCAGGCGCATGCCGAGCAGGGTGTCGTGCATGCCGATCAGGGAGCCGAGCAGCGCCACGCCCATCGCCATGCCGACCTGGCGGGCGGTGTTGAGGACGCCGGAGCCGAGGCCGGCGTAGGCCGGGTCGATGGCCAGCAGCGCGGCGGCGTTCAGGCTCGGCGAGAACACACCGCAGCCGAGGCCGGTCAGACCGGTGCCGAGGGCGAACAGCGGCCAGGTGCCCTGGTCGGTGACGCCGAGCAGCAGGGCGCTTCCGATGAAGGAGGACAGCGCGCCGGTCCACAGCAGGAACCGCGGACCGCGGTGCACGAGGCGGCGGTTGAGGACGATGGTGCCGAAGACCCAGGCGATCCCGAAGGGGAGGAAGTACATGCCGGTCTTCTCGGCGCTGAGGCCCCACTGCTGCTGGAGGTAGATGGCGAGCATGAACTGGAGGCCGTAGCCGCCGAACTGGAAGGCGAAGCCGTTGGTGATGGAGGCGGAGAAGGCGGAGCGGCGGAAGACGGCCAGCGGCAGCATCGGGTGCTTCGAGCGGGACTCGACGGCCACGAAGGTGACGGCGGTGAGGACCGCGACGGCCAGCAGGAGCAGCGGAACCAGGGCGAGCCAGCCCAGCGAGCCGCCCTCGATGAGGTAGGCGACGATCGCGGAGAGGGCGATGATGCCGGTCAGCTGGCCGGGCAGGTCGGCGGCGCGGGACTCGCGCCGGGGGGTCTCGCTCGCGTAGCGCTGGGCGAGGTAGAGAGTGACCAGGCCGACGGGCACGTTGATGAGGAAGATCGAGCGCCAGCCGAGCAGTTCGGTCAGGGCGCCACCACCGAGCGGGCCGGCGACGAGGGCGAGTCCGCCGGTGGCACCCCAGACGGTGATGGCCTTGGCGCGCTCAAGCGGGTCGGGGTAGGTGCGGGCGATGATGGCCAGCGTGGTGGGCAGCAGACCGCCGGCCGCGATGCCCTGGAGGAAGCGGGCCACCACCAGGACGGTCAGATCGGGGCTGACCGCGCACAGCAGGGACGCGGCGGTGAACGCGGCGAGCGAGGAGACGAACAGCCGGCGCGCACCCCAGCGGTCGCTGATGCTGCCCGCCGTGAGCAGGATGCTGGCCAGCGGGATGGTGTAGATGGTGACGACCCACTGGAGGGCGGCCATCGAGCCGTGGACGTCGCGTTCGATGGCGGGCAGGGCGATGTTCAGCGCGCTGCCGTCCAGAAGGATCATGAAGAAGCCGAGGCAGACGGCGGCGAGGGCGAGCGCGGTGTGACGCGCGCTGCGCACCGGGGCGGCGGCCGGCGGGGCGGGCGTGGACGCGGCTATCGGCTGCCGCGCCGTGCTCGTCGGAGAGTCGGGGACGGTGGTCATGGGGTGAACCTTCTTTCGGTCGCGGTGCGGAGGCGGGGTCCGGCGAGCGGGCCGGTGCGATGGCCGGAGGTGGTACCGCGCGGGGGCGGGCCGGAGCGACGGCCGGAGGCGGTGCCGTACGGCGGGGTGGTGCGACGGTCGGACGCGGCGCCGGGCGGCGAGAGGTGCGGCCGTCGGACGCGGCGCCGTACGGCGGGGTGGTGCGGCGGGTTGGTGCGGCGGTCGGACGTGGCGCCGCGCGGGCGACGGGTCGTGCGGTTCAGCGGACGGCGGGTCGTGCGGTTCAGGCTCTGAGCCGGTCCAAGGCACTCTTCGCGGCCTCGGTCGCGTGACGGAACGCCGCCTGGTCCTGCTGGGCGCGGGCGAGTACGTAACCGCCCTGGACGGCGGCGATGAGGAGCGAGGCCATGGCCGCGGGGTCGGTGTCGGCGCGCAGTTCGCCGGTGCGCACGCCCTCGGCGAGCACGTCGGCGATGCGCTGCCGCAGCCAGATGAAGAACTCCGCGACGGGGGCGCGCAGTTGGTCGTCGGCGACGACGTCGGGGTCCTGGACGAGCCGGCCGACGCGGCAGCCGGCGAGCGGGTTGCGTTCCATGTCGAGGTAGGCGCCGAGGCGTTCCAGCGCCGTCGTGCCGCTGCCGAGCGCCGCCTCCGTGGCGAGGCGCAGCTGCCCCGCCGAGTGCCGGATGGCGGTGACGGCCAGGTCGGCCTTGCCGGAGAAGTGGTGGTACATGCTCCCCTGTCCGGCGCGGGAGCGCTTCTGGATCATCGCCGGGCTGGTCGCCGCGTAGCCGCGCTCCCACAGCAGCTCGGCAGCGGCCTCGACGAGGTGGTCCTTCGTCGGCTTCATGCGTTCCACTGTACATACTAGTAGGTACAGAACGCAAGGCCGAGCCCCTGCCGATGACGACCGGCAGGGGCTCGGGGCAGGACGGGAAGGGCTACGGGGTACGGGGTACGACAGGGGTACGCCGAGACGAGGGGCCTACGGGACGGCACGGCCGTCCGGCGCCCGGCTCAGGCCGCGCCGACCCGCACGCCCACCTCCTCCCGCAGCACCAGCAACGCCACCTTCCCCGCGCTGTTGTACGGAATCCGCTCCACCTCGGTGACCCTCGCGGGGCCCGCGTACCGGCCGAGGACCTCGCCGGCCCGGACCAGGGCGCGCTGCCGCAGCTCGGGCGCCAGGCCGGGCCGCAGCACCACCACCGCGACCGCGCCGGTGTCCGCGCCGTCCAGACCCGAGGTGACGCACACGTCACGCACCGCCGGGTCCTCCTTGATGACGCCCTCGATCCGGACGATGTCCAGGCCCGGCTCGGAGCGTGCGGTGACGTAGAGCCGTCCGTCGTCGCCGAGATAGCCGTAGTCGCTGGTCAGGATGTGTCGGCGGCCGGCGATCTCGACGGTGTCCAACGGTCGGTGGGCGTACTCGTCCAGGGCGAACGCGCTGTCGATCGCGAGCAGTCCCACCCGGCCGACGGGCAGCTCGCCGAGGGTGTCCGGGTCCAGCGCGCGCACCGTGACGCCCGGCATGAAGCGGCCGGCCGCGTACGGCGCCGCCGCCAAGTCGGCCGGGTCCGCGAGGGTGTTGATGCCGGTCTCGGTGGTCGCGTAGTACGCGTACAGCAGGTCGCCCAGGCGGTCCCGGGTCTGTTCGACGGTGCGCGGGCTGATGTGCCGGCCGCCGGTGAGCAGGAAGCGCAGCGCCGTCAGGTCGGCGTCCCGGTGTGTGGTGGTGGCGGCCTCCAACAACCTGTCGAGGAACGGCGGTACGAGGAAGGCGCCGGTCAGCCGCTCCTCGGCCAGCACCTCCACCGCCGCCTCGGGGTCCGGCGGGCCGAGCCGCACCGAGGCGCCGAGGGCCAGCGCGGCGCCGGCCCACACATGGCCGGAGGCGAAGGCGAGCGGCGAGGTGATGAGGAACGAGTCGCCGGGGCCGAAGTCGAACCGGTCGCGCAGGAAGGCGACCCGCTGGTTCTCGGTGCGCTTGCGGCGGATGAACAGCTTCGGGGTGCCCGTCGTACCGCTGGTGAACCCCAGCGCGCTGAACGGCGGTTGGACCCACGGTGACGGCTGGTGCTCGCCCTCGGCGGCGGCCAGATAGTGCGTGACCCTGGTGTCGAAGGCGGGGAACGCCACCAGGTCGAGCAGGACGGCGGTGTCGCCCCAGCGCGGCCAGAAGTCCCGCGGCAGGTTCGGCAGCGAGCTGTCGACCACGATGAACGTGGGCTCCACGGAAGCCAGTTGCTCGGCTATGGTGGCGCCGTCGCGTTCCGGGTCGACGCCCACCCAGGGGATGCCCAGCGAGGTCAGCGCGGCGGTCGCCACGACGACGCGGACGCTGTTGCCCGCGACCACCATCGCCCGGTTGGACTCGTCGGCGTCCAGCGAGCGGGTCAGCCAGGCCCGCACCGCCTCGACCCGGTCGGCCAGTTCGGTCCAGGTGAGGGCCTCGTCCCCGTCGCTGACCGCCACGCGGTGCGGCGCGGCCGCGGCGTGCTGTCGTAGAGCATCGAGCGTGATCATTTGCCGTCTCCTCGTCGGTGGGGGTGTCAGCCAGCCAGCGGAACGGTCGTGCCGCGGCTCTCGTCGGCGCCGAGCCGGGCGAGCCGCGCCATGCCCTGGCGCAGGCAGGACCGGGCGATCGAGTCACCCTGGAGCAGGGTGCGGGAGTTGACGTGCGGACGGGCGCCGATGGCGGTGACCCACTGCACCGACTCCACCGGCGGGCCGTAGCTGAAGCGTGCCGGGTGCGGGGTGCCGTCGCCGCGCACCACCTGGAACGTCGACTCGGTCACGTCGAGACCGCCGGTCTCGTATCCCTCTCCGTCGGCGTCGGGGATGAAGTGCGCCCGGCACTCCCCCGCCGCGCGCAGCGAGGCGAGCAGCGGATCGGTGGCCCGGCGGACGTCGGTGAGCGGAAGGTGCGCCTCCACCAGGGCGGTGGCCCGCACCTCGGTGCCGGGCACGTCCGGAGAAAGAGCGCGGAAGACGCCGTCCTCGGCACTCACCCTCATCCGCGGGCCGAGCGGTTCGACCACCCCGGCCCGCACCAGCGCGAGCAGTTGCGCGACCCGGGTGGCGGGCGGGCCGCTGGCCGCGTAGTTGTTCAGGCCGCTGAACCAGCGGTCGATGTGGTCGCGGTACGACGCCCCGCTGATCCCCCGGTGGGAGATGACCGCCCGCACCTCCTCGCGCAGGTCGCGCATCACCGCGGCGGCGGCCTTCACCGCGCTGCGCTCCGGGCCGAGCCGGGAGTGGCGCAGGTCCTCGGCGAGCTGGCCGGTGATCCAGTCGCGGAACGCCGCCTGATCGGCGAAGCCGAGGCCGTCCGCCGGGCGGTCCAGGCGCTGCCAGTCGAACCGCAGCCGCGGGTCGGGCACCAGCTCCTCGATGAGCCGCTCCATCCGGGGGCTGCCCCAGTCCAGGCCCGGGAACTCGGCCACCAGCCGGGCGTGCCCCTCGGGCGCGGTGTCCCTGAGCAGCGCCCGGTAGTACACCCAGGCGACCTCCTTGGCCACCAGCGGGAACAGGTCGCGCCGGAAGTCGGTGCGCCCGGTGCCGGCGCCGACGCGCAGCTCGGCTATCTCGGTGGCCGTGATGAAGTCCGGCTTGTAGCGGGGCACCACCTCCTGTTTGATCTCCGCCCTGGCCCGGTACGGCATCCCGCGCCCGGAACCCGCGTACATCACCGGTTCCTGGCCGCTGGGCAGATAGCGCAGGGTGTCGCCGTCGGTGACGAAGTGGCCGCCGCGGCCCTCGCTGAGCAGGATCATGTAGTCGTAGAAGTTGAGGCCGAGGCCGCGCACGATGACCGGCTCGCCCGCCCGTACCCAGGACAGATCGGCCTCGGCGGGGCTGTCGGGGGCCACGTAGTGCAGACCGTGCCGGGCCGCGAAGTCGACGAGTTCCTGCTCCCGGGTCGTGGGCGCCACGTCGTAGTGGCCCTGTGCGAGCACCACCGCGTCGACGCGCAGCGGCAGGTCCTCGCCCTCCAGCCGCACTTCTTGCAGCCCGTCGGCGGACTCGGTGACGGAGACCGCCCGCGTCCGGTGGACGCTGACGGACACCTCGGCCGGTGCGCGGTCGACGATGTGCCGGAACGCCCAGCCCAGGTACTCGCCCTGGAAGGCGCGGGAGGCGTACGACCATGCCTCCATCTGCGCGGCCTCGGCCTTCGCCTCGTCGCTGACGTCGGTCACCCGGCCGTCCGCGACCATCCGGGCCCACTGGTACTGGGTGGGTCCGGGGGTCAGCGGCCCGTCGCAGGTCACGGTCTGATCCGTGAAGACCGTGACGTCGCCGGCGACGGTGTTCATCAGCAGCTCGCGCGGCTGGTCGAACTTCCACACCCGGCCGCCGCCGGCGGGGTACGGATCCACGACGTGGACGTGGACGTCCTGGCCGGGGCTCAGCGACGGCGCGTTGGCGCAGATGCGTTCCAGTGCGACCGTGCCCCGGGGGCCGGCGCCGACGATGCAGATGTCGATGGTGCGAGTGGACATGCCGATCTCCCTGCGAAGTTGGGACGACGGGGGCTAGTCGAGGACGGTCCAGGTGTCGGTGCCGGTGAGGAGGGTGGTCAGGTCGCCCTTGCCGTGCCGGTCGGTCGCGGCGTCGAGCTGGGCGTTGAGGGCGGTGTCGTAGACGGGCCGCTCGGCGCGGCGGAAGACGCCGACGGGGGTGGGCGCGGTCAGCCTGGAGAGGGCGAAGGCGGTGGTGGGGGAGGCGGCGTGGGCGTCGTGGACCAGGAGGTCGGTCTCGTTCTCGGGGGTCACGGTGACCACGTCGAGGT